>CALZEK010000042.1 GCA_945639745.1 uncultured Bacillaceae bacterium | reverse complement strand
AAAATACAAATGGCGAAATCAAATAGAGCGTGTCGTGGTGAGATAAATAGTTTACGAAAAATTAAATTAGAAAAGGGGAAACAATCTTTTTAAGGATTGTTTCCCCTTTTCTAATTTATAAATATAATTTTCTACTATTTAATATGGAACTAGACTACTAAAAGAAATTATAAAAAATAAGTTTTAGGGGTCGCATTATTTTTTAGTGCATGCTATTCTATAAATAGATTAAATTTAATATACTTCAATTAAAGATAATTGAATCTAATCTAAATTTGCGAGTAAGGATGTGTAGCTATGAAAGAAAAAGATATACGCATCAAGGCATTTACTGTTTTTATGAAATCATCACAAACAGTTGAAAAGTTGATTAAACAAGACTTTCTCAAAAAAGAAATCAATTTAAATGAGTACGCTGTGATGGAGCTTCTTTATCATCGGGGCGATCAGCCAATTCAATCAATTGGACGTCGCGTATTATTAGGTGGCGGTAGTATTACTTACGTTATTGATAAACTTGAAGACAAAGGATTTTTATACAGGAAGCCAAGTGAAAAAGATCGACGTGTCATGTATGCATGTATAACTGAAGCAGGTAAAAAATATATGGATAAACGCGTAGTGGAACAAGAGGCATTAATATACAAAGTATTTGATGAGTTGAATGAAGCAGAAGTCGAATACGCAATTGATCTATTTAAACGCATTGGCATCCATGCAGAAAGTCTATTAAAATAATCCTTGTGACTATAAAAACACAAGTTTTATTTTAAACACATATCTCGAAGTTGAGATATGTGTTTAAAGAGTAATTATTATGATTATAGAACGATGTAAACAAATAAATTAAAAGATAAATTAAAGATAAATTAATATATAAAGGGGTAATGAACAAATGACAAACGAATTAATAGGAATTCACCACGTAACAGCAATGACAGATGACGCTATGAGAAACTATAAGTTTTTCACAGAAGTTTTAGGCATGAGATTAGTTAAAAAAACAGTTAACCAAGATGATATTCAAACATATCACACATTCTTTGCAGATGACGTTGGTTCACCTGGAACCGATATGACATTTTTCGATTTCCCTAATATATCAAAAGGAATGTCAGGAACAAACTCAATTTCAAGAACTGGACTAAGAGTCCCTAATGATGCTGCACTGGAATACTATTTAGAGCGTTTTAAAGAATACAATGTTAAAAATGATGGAATTCAAACACTCTTTGGTAAGAAAATATTACCATTTGAAGAAGCTGATGGTCAGAAATATCAATTATTCTCTGATGAAAATAATGAAGGTGTTGAACCAGGGATACCTTGGAAAAATGGACCTGTACCAGAAGATAAAGCAATCTATGGGTTAGGACCAATTGAAATTACAGTAAGTTATTACGATGATTTTAAAAAGACGCTAATGGATGTTTATGGCATGAAACCAATTCTTGAAGAAGAGGATGTTACCCTATTAGATGTAGGTGAAGGCGGTAATGGGGGTCAGGTTATTTTAAGAAAAGACGAAACGACTCATGGTCGTCAGGGATATGGTCAAGTTCATCACGTATCATTTAGAGTAAAAGATCATGAAGCAATTAAGGAATGGGAAGAAAGATACAATGAATTAGGTATGCAACATTCAGGTAATGTAGATCGTTTCTATTTTGAAGCACTTTACACACGTATTGGTCATATTCTAATTGAGTTATCAACAGATGGACCAGGATTTATGGGTGATGAGCCTTATGAAACCTTAGGAGAAAGCCTTTCGCTTCCACCATTCCTTGAACCACAGCGTGAATATATTGAAGCACAAGTTCGCCCATTTAACACAAAGCGTTCATAATAATTAAAATTTAAGGAGTCGATATAAATGGAACCAATTAAAAGAATTCACCATATTACAGCTATTGTAGGAGACCCAAATGAAAATTTAAAGTTTTATCGTGACGTGCTAGGTCTTCGTTTAATTAAACAAACAGTAAACTTTGATGATCCAGGCGTTTATCACTTATATTTTGGAGATCATAACGATACGCCAGGAACAGTTATTACATTTTTCCCATGGACAAATGATAACTACGGGAGAAAAGGAAGCGGTCAAGTAGGAAGAATTGCTTTTAGAGTGCCTAAAGGCAGTCTTGATAGCTGGAAAGAACATTTAATAGCACAAGATCTAGAAGTTGAAACAACTCAATTATTTGGTAAATCAACACTTGAATTTGATGATATTCACGGACTTGAACTTGCAATTGTTGAAGGTGAAGAAACTGCTGAAAATAATGAAATTGTTGGTTTCCATGGTTCAGTATTATTATCAAGAAATCCAGCAGGAACAAAAAAAATATTAACTGACTTAATGGGATTAACAGAATTAGAAGTTGAAGATCAAAACGATCATTTTGAAACAGTTGGTGAAGAAAAGCACCATATTATAACTGAAATACCACCACAACCAAGAGGTAGATTTGGGATCGGGACTGTTCACCACATCGCTTGGTCAGTACCAAATATGGAAGTATTAAAAGCGTGGCAAGATAAATTGATGGGTTCAGGATTTGGTGTAACTGCAGTACGAGATAGAAATTATTTCAATTCGATTTATTTAAGTGAAAAAGGAAATGTTGTTTTTGAATTTGCAACAGATGATCCAGGATTTGATGTCGATGAAGATAAAGACTCACTAGGAGCTGCTTTAAAATTACCTGAGCAATATGAGCATAGAAGAGAAGAATACGAAACATTACTTCCTAAGTTGGACATATAACTCATGAAAAAGATGTTAAGTTTTTCGCCAGATGAGTTAACAGCTAAAGAAAAAAAGAAGTTTTTAATCGGCTCAGTTATCCCAAGACCTATTGCATTAGTTACTTCACAATCTGATACAGGTGTCATTAATGTGGCACCTTTCAGTTACTTTAATATTGTAACTTTTAATCCGCCCATGTTATCTGTCGCAGTTCTTCGTGAAAATGGCGATTCAAAAGATACAGCAAGAAATATACTTCAAAACAAAGAAGCTGTTGTTCAAGTTGTTGATAAAGATAATGTGACATCAGCAAATTTAGCTTCGACACCATTAGGACCTGAAGAAAGTGAACTTGATATTTCAAATTTTACGACAGTTAAATCAGAGACAATTCAAGTACCAGGTGTGAATGAAACAAAAGTAAGGTTTGAAACAGAATTATATGACTCTGTTGTTGTTTATAATGAAGATAATGTGCCCACAACAGATTTATTGTTACTCAAAGTAAAGCATTATCATATCGATGAGAGTATTTATCACAATGGTTACATCGATCCAGATAAGCTAGCTGCTGTTAGTAGATTAGCGGGTAGTGATTATGCTGAAATAGGTAAACTTTTTTCTCTAAAGCGTCCTGAATAAAATATAGGAGTTGAAAATAAATGAAATATATTTATCATGAAAATAAAAAAGGTGCACCAGTGTTTGTTTTACTTCACGGAACAGGTGGTACAGAAAGTGATTTAGTTTCACTTGCTGAGTTATTAAACCCTGAATACAACGTGTTAGGAATTAGAGGTAATGTACAAGAAAACGGTATGAACAGATTTTTTAAACGCCATGGTGAAGGTCAATATGACTGGGAAGACCTTGAATTCCGAGGAAATGAACTATTTGAATTTATTACTGAAAAATCAAAAGAATATGATTTTAAATTAGAGGATGTTGTACTTGTAGGATTCTCAAATGGTTCAAATATTGCTATCCAAATGATGTTAAAGCAACCAGAAGTATTCAAAAGAGCTGCATTATTTGCACCACTTTATCCAGCAGATGTTGCCGAAAAACAAGACTTCAGTGATGTAAAAGTATTTCTATCACTTGGAAAAGGTGACCCCGTTGTACCTGAAGCAGAAAGCGAGCGTGTCATTCGTCTATTTGAAGAAAGAGATGCAGACACAACGGTTGCTTGGGTTAATGGACATAGCTTAACTCAAGAAGTAGCACTAGAAGCAAAAGCTTGGTTAAATAAATAAAAACAGGAGGGTTTATTTATGAAGAAAACTTATACTTCTGATGAAATTGAAGTGTATTTCGAACCAAAAAGATGTATTCATGCAGCAGAGTGTGTAAATGGACTACCAGAAGTTTTTGACACTGAGAAAAGACCTTGGATTGATCCTGAAAAAAGTGATGCTCAAACAATTGTGGAAATTGTGGAAAGGTGCCCAAGTGGCGCACTCACCTATCATCGCTTAGATGGTGGGGAAGACGAAACTCATGACGAAACAACAATTAGAGTCGGAGAAGATGGGGAATTGTATGTTGAGGGTAATTTTACTTTAAATGATGGAAATCAAGAAGTTAAGTTAAATAGAGCTGTGCTTACGAATTCAAAAGATACAGATAATCCACCGTTTTATGATAAAAGTTTAAGTGAGCGTAAATAAAAATAAGGAGTGAATAAAATGGAAATTAAAAAAAATAATGAGCAATTTTATATTGGTGATAACCCAGAAGAACCATTAGCAGAAATGACTATCGTACTTAATGGAGCAAGACAGTTGATTATTGATCATACAATGGTTAGCGACGAATTAAGAGGTCAAGGTGCTGGTGATAAATTATTAGAAGAAGTTGTGGCATTTGCACGTGAAAGTGAACGTCAAATTATTCCATTATGTCCGTTTGCTAAAGCGAGACTGGAAAAGTATAAAGATAAATATCAAGATGTCTTACAATCAAAATAATTATACCGTAGAAAAGAGTGTATGAAATGAGTTTTATTAAAAAATTATTTAAAAAATCAAAGGAGAATGAAGAAATGTCGAATGTTAAATTAGCAGTTGTATTTTATAGTATGGGTGGAACAAATTATCAAATGGCCAAGTGGGCTAAAGAAGCAGCTGAAGAATCAGGTGCGGAAGTAAGATTACTTAAAGTTGAAGAACTTGCACCAGAATCAGTTATTGAAGCGAATGACTTATGGAAATCAACAGTAGAGACTGTGAAAGATATTCCAACAGCAGCTTCTGATGACATCGAGTGGGCAGATGCTATTATCTTTAGTTCACCAACACGTTTTGGTGGAATGGCTTCACAAATGAAACAATTCATTGACACACAAGGTGGTATTTGGGCAAAAGGAAAGACAATTAACAAAGTAGTTAGTGCAATGTCATCAGCTCAAAACCCACATGGTGGACAAGAAGCAACTATTTTAAATATCTATACTTCAATGATGCATTGGGGTGCAATTATTGCACCAACAGGTTATACTGATCAATCTATTTTTGGTGCAGGTGGAAACCCATATGGTACAAGTGTTACAGTTGGACCAGATGGTAAAATGGTTGAAGATGTAGAGGCAGCAGTTAAGCATCAAGCTAAACGTACTGTTTCAGTAGCAAAGTCATTTAATAATAACTAATAATAAAATATCCTTAATCTTGTTTAATTAAACAAGATTAAGGATATACCTATTAGTAGCTCATTAAATACTATAAAGAGGTGAAATGAATGGGATTATATAAAAAGAACAAAGATGAAATTATTACTCTTCAGCTTCTTTCACAAATGTTAGGGAAGATTAAACTTGAACATGCTGCACAAGAGCCACAATGGGCACATATCATACTAGATATTACACCACGAGGTTTTTCTACAGGATTATTAAAGCATAATGAGATGTATTTTGAAATAGAAGTTAATTTGGTTAATAATAAAATTATAATTGAAAATTCAAAAGAAACTAAAGAAATTAAATTAGAAAATGGTAAGACAATAAGTGAGTATTATCAAGAGTTACTGGATAGTACAAACCGCCTAGGATTACCTATTTCTATCCATACAAGACCACAAGAAATGGAAACAACAACACCTTTTGAAGAAGACGTTGAGCATCATCATTACGATGAAGATGTGGCCACTGAAATTCTTACATGGTTCCAATTTGCATGGGATGTTGAACAACAATTTATTGCACCGTTTAGACAAAGAAAAGTGTATCCAGGGTTATTCTGGGGTACGTTTGATGTATCATGTATTGTTGTCTATAATGAATTTGAACCATTCCCTGATGATAGTAAAGTAATTGAAAGAGCTGCTTTTGATGAGCACATGATTGAGTTTGGTTTTTGGTTAGGTGATGACAATTATGAACACCCAACATTCTTCACACTTCCATATCCATTTGTAGAAGGTGTTGAATTAGAAACAAATGATGAATTCCCAGAAGGTAGTTACTATAGTCCAGAGATGGCAGAGTACTTATTTGAGATGAAAGATGGGTTAGACCAAGCTGATCAAAAAGAAGTTATCCGTTTCATGGAAGAGTCGTGTAAAAAGTCATTTGAATATTTAGAATGGCAAAATACTCACAATTACTTTGCAGAATTAAAAATGGAAAAAAATAAAAAAGCTGAATAAATTTGAAGAAGCATTAAAATTCTTAGATGAATTTTAATGCTTCTTTTTTTAAAATATGCATATAATCTCGATAAATAGAGCGTATAATAAAGAAAAGGGAATATACCAGAGGTGCTATCAGTTGATAGATGATTATAGCTCATTGGAAGCAATAAGATAAATGAGTTTAGTCGAAATAAAAATATTCAAGACGATATGCCAATCGCAATACTTTAAAATCGTTTAGCAAAAAGTGAAATACTGTATGAAGGCTTAAAAAACATTATTAAATGTGATGAACACTAGATGAAGTTGTATTATTATATAAAAGTGAGTTGAAAAATATGTTTGATTTGTTTAATCAGATTAGCAACATAGTAATTGGTCCGTTAATGACCTTAGCAAATGGATTAAAACACTTACCTTTACTATTTGCTTTTTTCTTAGGTTTAGTTGGGGCCGTTGCACCCTGTCAGTTAACTAGTAATATTAGTGCAATCACGATTTATGGAAATAAATCGTTAGTTGATCGGGTACCTTGGTTTCATGTTTGATTATTTATTTTAGGGAAGATTGTCGTTTATTCAGGACTTGGTCTGATTATTTGGATTTTAGGTAAAGAAATTTATGCTTTGTTTTCAGAAGTTATGCCAATAATTAGGAAAGCAATCGGTCCTTTATTAATTATAATTGGATTATTTATGTTGGGGGTTTTTTCTAAATTAAGACATTTACCTTCTTTCAAAATGCCGATAACAGTTTTTAAAGATAACTATTTAGGCAGCTTTTTAATGGGTATCAGTTTTACATTAGCCTTTTGCCCAACGATGTTTGTATTGTTTATATTAACACTAATGCCGATTGTTTTAAGTTCACCATATGGATTTGTTTTACCATCTGTTTTCGGGATAGGGACGTCACTCCCCCTTATACTTGTAATCTTTTTAATCTGGTATTTTGGAGCGAGTGGTGCAATTTTAAAAAGAGGAAGAAAACTAGGCACTTATGTTCAAAAAATTGCTGGCGTAATTCTTATATTAATCGACTTTTTAGATACATTAACATATTGGAGTTATTAAAAATATTTTAATAGGGTGAGCATATGAAAAAACCTACTAACAAAATTAAAGAAAGATATAATAGGATTTCTAAAGTTTATAATATAATGGATCATATGATACGTTCCTCTTGGCGTAAGGAAATATTAAGCGATTTAAAAGGTGAGATATTAGAAGTAGGGGTTGGAACAGGCGCAAGTTTTGAATATTATCCAATGAAGGTAAATGTAACAGGTATAGACTTTAGTCCTAAAATGTTGGACATAGCGCAGAGTAAAATTCCAAAATCAAAAGCGGAAATAAAATTATTAGAAATGGACATTGAACAAATGAATTTTCCTGATAATTCTTTTGATACAGTTATAAGTAGTTGTGTATTTTGTTCCGTACCAAATCCAATTGAAGGGTTGAAAGAAATTCGTCGAGTAGTGAAACCTGAAGGCAAAATTATCATGTTAGAACATATGCGAAGCGAAAATGCAGTTGTTGGAAAAATACTAGATTTAACTAATCCATTTACTGTTCGTTTAACAGGTGCCAATGTGAATCGAGAAACTATTAAAAATCTTGAAGCTGCTGGTTTGAAATTAATTAAAGAAGAATATTTAATGACATCAATTATGCGTAAATTAATTATTTCACCAAACAAATAAAAACAAAGTTATTAATCTTGTAACAAATTCTTCAGATAATCTGCATACCTCTCCTTTACTATAATAAGTAGCTAGTAAATTATATGAAAAGAGGTATTTAAGAATGAAAAAGTTATTAATCGGAACTGGACTTATTCTTTTATTAATTGTTAGTGGATGTAGTAATAGTATTGGCCCCATAAATCCATCTCCTAACAATGAAGATAGACCAAACGAACAAATGAAACCATCAAGTAATAAAAAAGATAATCAAATGGGAATGATGGGACATGGACACGATTTACCACTCGCGTCATCTGCTGGAAAAAATGAACTTAATATTCCACCGATATTAAAGAGTGACTCAGAAACACAAAGTGATGTACATTACACAATTGACGCACAAATTGGTCAAACAGAAATTTTTGACGGCATTCAAACGAAAACATTAGGTTATAATTCATCATTTTTAGGCCCAGTTGTTAAACTTAAAAAAGGACAAACAGCTCATCTGACATTAAAAAATAGTTTAGATGAAGAAACAACATTTCATTGGCACGGACTTATTATTGATGGGGAAGCTGATGGCGGACCGCATACAGTAATTGAACCAGGTGAAGAAAAAGAAATCACGTTTGATGTAAAACAAGATCAGGCAACACTTTGGTTTCATCCGCATCCAGAAGGAAAAACGGCCAAACAAGTGTTTGATGGTCTAGCAGGTTTATTGTACATTGAAGATGAGTTAGAGGATACCTATGAGTATGGAAAGAATGATATCCCCCTCATTATTCAAGATCGTACATTTGACGATGACAAGCAGTTAAATTATGAAGCGGTAAAAGATCCAGATGGAACAATGGGAGAAACGCTGCTTATAAATGGAACAGTAGATCCGCGTTTAACAGTAAATAAAGAAAAGGTGCGTTTACGACTATTAAACGGATCCAATATGCGAAATTATAAAATTAAATTGAGTAATGGTGAACAGTTCGAACAAATTGCTTCAGATGGTGGCTTACTAAATGAAGCTGTCGAGTTAACTG
>CALZEK010000041.1 GCA_945639745.1 uncultured Bacillaceae bacterium | reverse complement strand
TGTAAAGAGACTTACATGTAGATTTTTAATGTTAATAAGGAGGAATTTTTAATGACAGATTTACAGTGTGGAACAAGTAAAATTGCTGGGGCAAGTTTTTCATTACATCCAATGGCGGATGATTTTATTGAAGTGATTGAAGGTGCATTAAATGAAACTGATACATCAAAAGTTTGGATGGAAACAGATGATGTGACAACTACAGCACGCGGGAAGTTAATTCATGTTTTTGACGTTACAAAGTCAATTTGTCTCCATGCAGCAAAGACAGGCAAACATGTATCTTTTCAGGCAACATACAGTGTAGGTTGCCCTGGAGACAGTAAGAGTGATGCATATCTTGCTTTAGATGATGTCCTGAGCAACACAACACAATCAGATGAAAGTCATTATGCTGCTGCTAAGTTTTCACTCTATCCACTTGGTGGCGGAAGTTATATGGAAACAATTTATGAACAAATAGAAGCAATGAAAAGATATGTAGATGTAAGTCATGCACATTATTCAACAAAATTATCAGGTGATTTACTCGATATATTTACAGGTTTAGAAACAGTTTTTCAAAAAACGATAGATAGTGGTTCCAATCATACTGTAATGACAGTAAATATTTCGATAAATAGTCCGTCTCACAAATAATTCAGACAATAAATTTAATTCATAAATAACAAGGGAGATTAATCATCATGAAACGATTTACTTTATTAATAAGCATTGTACTTTTATTTATCATAGGCTGTAGTTCAGAAGGCGCAAGTAACTCTGAAGAAACAGAAGATCTCAAGCCAGTTACCTTTGTTTTAGACTGGACTCCAAATACAAATCATACAGGGATTTATGTTGCCCAGTCGGAAGGTTTCTTTGAAGAAGAAGGTTTAGATGTAGAAATTATCATGCCAGGTGAGGCTGGTGCGGGTCAATTAGTTGCTACTGGTAAAGCAGATTTAGGAATCAATTATCAAGAAGGTCTAATGATGGCACGTGATTCAGATTTACCACTTGTCTCAGTCGGTGCAGTTATTCAGCATAATACAGCAGGATACGCATCACCCGTAGAGAAAGGTATTACTGAACCAGCAGACTTTGAAGGTAAAGTGTTTGGTGCGAGCATGAGTGAATTATCAAAAGCAATTATGAAAACAAGTATGGAGAAAAATGGTGCAGACTATACTCAAGTAAAATCAACAAATATTGGTGATTCAGACTTCTTTGTAGCTGCAGAACGTGATATTGATTTTTCGCTTGTTTTCCAAGGGTGGACTGGTATTGAAGCGGAAATCCGTGGTCAAGAACTAAATATGATTTATTTAAAAGACCTTGCAGATGGGCTTGATTTCTATACACCAATTATTGCAACGAGTGAAAAGATGATTTCAGAAGATCCAGAAACGGTTGAAAAGTTCATGCGAGCAGCTGTAAAAGGTTATGAGTTTGCGATTGAAAAGCCAGAAGAAGCTGCCGATGTTTTAATTGAAAGTGTCCCAGATTTAGATGCTGAATTAGTAAAGGAAAGTCAAAAGTGGCTGGCAACAAAATATCAAGATGATGCGCCTGAGTTTGGCCTGCAAGAAGTAGAGCGTTGGGAAAGTGTTAAAGACTTTATGGTTGAACATGATCTAATTGATCCAGCGTTTGATGTTAATGAAGCATTTACTAATGAATTTATCACAGAGTAGGAGAGGTCATTATGAAAAATACAATCATGAGTATACAAATAATCCCATCAGTAAATCCAAGCGAAAATAAGTATGATTTGTCGATGCGGCGATAAAAGTGATTGAAGAAGCAGGTATTAAATATGAGGTTCACCCCTTAGAAACAACAATGGAAGGTGAACTTCAAGACTTGTTACAAGTGATTCAAAAAATGAACGATAAACTAGTCAGCATGGGAGCAGAGAGCATCATCTCTCAAGTAAAGATATTTCATAATCCCTCAGGTGTTAGCACTCAGCGTTTGACGGAGAAATATAGATGATGCGTTTCATAAAACAAGGATGGCGGTCAATTATTGCCATCCTCCTTATTTTAATTTTATGGGAAATGGCGATAAATATATTTTCTGTTGAAGAGTGGTTATTACCTGCACCATCCGTTATTTTCACAGATTTATTTAAGGTATGGCCAAACTTTTATCCGCACTTATTATCAACCTTATTATTATCTATTCTTGGTTTTATAATTGGTTCAACAATAGGATTAAGCCTAGCGACACTGCTTCATTTATTTAAAGGATTGAAGAAAACCTTTTATCCCTTTTTAATTTTATCTCAAAACATTCCAATTATTGTATTAGCTCCTTTATTAGTCATTTGGTTTGGCTTTGGAACAATTCCGAAATTCATCATCATTACGATTGCGTGTTTTTTCCCAATTGCCGTATCTACTTTAAGTGGATTACAGCAAACGAATAGAGATCTTGTTTTTTATATGCAAATGATGGGTGCTAATAAATCACAAATATTTTGGAAGCTAGAATTACCTGACGCAGTTCCAGCGATATTTTCAGGTTTAAAAATTGCTGCTACTTATAGTGTCATGGCTGCTGTTGTATCAGAATGGCTCGGTGCACAAAAAGGTATTGGTGTGTTTATGACGATGGCAACCTCCTCATATAAAACGTCGCACGTTTTTGTCGCAATCATAATAACGATGATACTGAGCTTAACTTTTTTCAGTGTCATTCTGCTGTTAGAAAAGTTGTTTAGCCGTTGGCAAAAGAAAGGGGCCAGATTATGAGCTTAGTTATAAAAAAGGTAGGTAAATCATTTGAAGATAAAATAGTACTAAAAGATGTCTCTTTTGAAGTAGGTAAAGGAGAGTTTGTATCTTTAATTGGTCCATCAGGAAGTGGGAAAAGTACATTGTTTGGTATGATTGGCGGAATAATATCACCAGATGAAGGTGATATTATTATGTCAAATCAATCAATTTTAAATAAACGAGGACATATGAGTTATATGCCCCAACAAGATTCACTATTTCCTTGGCGTACTGTTTTAGAAAATGTATTATTAGGTCAAGAAATATCAAGTGAAGTAACTAAAGATAAAGCGATTCAGATGCTTCAGATTGCTGGACTAAAAGATGTTATAAATGCTTATCCAGCAGAGTTATCTGGTGGAATGAGACAGCGAGTATCATTTATTCGTGCCTTATTATGCCCACAAAATTTACTATGCTTAGACGAACCCTTTTCTGCCTTGGATGAATTCACTAGAATAGATATGCAGCAGTGGCTGCTTGAGACTTGGGAAAAATACGAACAATCGATTTTATTTATCACACACAATATCGAAGAAGCACTATTTTTATCAGATAAGATTGTAATACTCAGTCATTCACCAGCAGTAGTCAAGGAAGTCATTGAAATACCATTTGCTAGACCACGTGATCCAGCATTGATGCTGACAGATGAATTCCTCAAATGGAAACGAAAGGTCATGAACCTTATTCAAAGTAAAAATTAATCATGGTTTATTAATCGAAATGCGAGGTGGAAAGACATGTGTGTTATCGGAATTGTTGGAAATGGTCCGAGTGCTAGTTTACCTAATTTGGTTCTTTATGAAGATGAAGTTGATATTTGGATAGGAGCTGATCGCGGTGCGATGACTTTAGTGAACGAAGGAATTAAAGTTGATTATGCAGTTGGCGATTTTGATTCTGTAACGACTAAAGAAAAAGCCTCTATTCTAGAGCAAGCTAAACATAAGGATATCCATCCAAGTATGAAAAATGAAACGGATTTAGAAATAGCAGTAAATAAGGCCTATGAATTACAAGCTACAAAAATTTATTTGTTTGGTATAACAGGTGGTAGGCTTGATCATGGATTAATCAATGTCCAACTCTTACATAGTATGGTGAATAAAAATATTCAAGGAATAATTGTTGATGTTTGGAATAAAATTGAAATGAAAAAACCAGGTAAATATACAGTCTTAAAAGATGATGATTATACTTATATATCTTTTATACCATTTACTGAACATGTGAAAAATATCTCATTAATCGATTTTTCTTATCCGCTTAAAAACGAAAATATAAGTTGGGGATCAACACGTTTAATTTCAAATGAACTAAAATTAAATTCAGGAAGAGTATCATTTGAAGAAGGTTTATTATTGTTTATTCAAAGTCGAGATGATATTTCATGTTAATTTTTTCTTATTCTATTTGAAGCATAGATCAGTTTCAAGTATGATGAAAGTTAGCAAGATTGAATTTTCAAACTATTCAAAGTCAAATTCATTAAGAGGAGGATTTTAACATGACAACAGATCGTTATCAAAAAGGAATCGATAAAATTCAAGAACTAACTAATTCATCAGATGATAATCCAACAGGTTTTATGGATATAGGTGAATCATTTAAAGATATTGCACCTGATTTAGAAAAATATGTTGTTGAATATGCATTTGGTGATATCTATTCACGTCCAGGAATAAGTAATCATCAAAAAGTACTTGCGACGATTACAGCACTTGTCGCACAAGGTAAACCACAAATTGCAATGCATGTAAAAACAGGTCTTTCAGTAGGTTTAAGGCCAGAAGAAATTGTCGGAAATATTATGCATTTACTTCCTTACGTTGGTTTTCCGAGCGTCTTAAATGCTTTAAATGCAGCTAAAGAAGTATTTAAAGAAGAAGGTGTAACAGTAGATACATCTGCTGTAGAGTAAGATTGATGAAATTCTAATCATGCACTATTGCTGTTTAGAATCTTTTTTTATAAAAAGGAGTGAATAAAATGAAGTTTTTATCAGTGAGAGAAACAGAAGATATTGCTTATGTGAGTTTAGAAAATCCAACAGAATTTAATGCTTTATCTCAAAAATTAATGGAAGAATTAAAAGAATTATTATTTAAAATGGGTCAAGAAAAAGCTGTTAAAGTAGTTATTATTGAAGGAGCAAAAAAAGCATTTTGTGTAGGTCATAGTTTAAAAGAAGTAGAAACTAAATCAGACCTTGAGGTAATGGAATTGTTTAGAACGTGTGAAAGTTTAATGAAAACAATGCGTGATATCCCACAAATTATTATCTCTAAAGTTGAAGGTGTTGCAGTTGCAGCAGGGAGTCAACTTGTAGCAGCAAGTGATTTAGCTGTTGCAAGCGACCAAGCACGCTTTGGTGTACCAGGCATTAATAGTGGTTTGTTCTGTAGTACACCGGCAGTTTTTGTTAGTCGAAATATAGGCAGAAAAAAAGCAGCAGAATTATTATTTACTGGCAACCTAATGTCGGCAACAGAGGCGGAAAGAGAAGGACTCGTTAATAAAGTTGTGCCAGCAGATGAGTTAAATAAAGTGACAGATCAATTAGCCAAAGATATTACAAAACAAAGTTTAAACATTCTTGCGATTGGTAAACGTCAATTTTATGAGCAACTTAATATGGAAGATTTTCAAGCGCTTAATTACGCAACTGAAGTCATTGTAAGAAATAGTCAGCATCCAGACGCTAAAGAAGGAATTAGAGCATTTTTTGAAAAAAGAGCCCCTATTTGGCCCGATAAATAATTAAACAGATTTTAAGCGATAATTTAAAACCTATTGTATAATGATAATCATACTAAAATTATGGAGTGGATTAAATTATGTTAGGTCATATGTCAAATGGTTATGTCGGAAAAGAAGTTTTAAAAAGTAGTCTTCCTAAAGTACGAGGTGACGAACAAGCAACACAGCAATTTGAAGAAGGTTTTAACATTTCGAAAAAGACAATGAAAATTGTTGGTATATTTGAGATTATTGGTTCATTGTTTTTATTCATGTCCGTTTTCAGTAAAAAATTTGTTCGTATAGGAACAGTTATCCTTAATGTTATCCTTGGTGTAGCAATTTATAAACACTTAACATCAGGTCATGGCTTTAAAGGTGCTAAACATGCGATGAATCTTTTTGGAATCAACGTTCTTAATTTTATAGATACATTCCGCAAGAAATAATTAATCATAAAACCCCAGGCAATTTAATTGCCTGGGGTTTTAGTATTTTATTAAGCAACTTTATCTTTACCATGTAGAGCGTCAACTATCGTTGTAATAGCTCCATCACCAGTCACGTTACAGGCTGTACCAATACTGTCTTGTGCTAAATAAAGAGCGATCATTAAAGAAACCATTGTTGGACCAAATCCAAGCATCGCTTCAAGTAATCCAATAGCAGCCATCACCGCACCACCAGGTACTCCAGGTGCAGCAATCATTGTCACACCAAGAACTAATAGAAAGGGTAAAATAGAACTAAAGCTAGCCATATCTCCTTGAATAAACATAACAGCAAGTGCTGTACATAATATTGTGATTGTACTACCAGCTAAATGAATATTTGCAAGAAGCGGTACTGTAAAATCAGCAATATTAGGACGTATTTTTAATTGTTTGGCACTTTGTAATGTAACTGGAATTGTTGCAGCTGATGATTGCGTACCTAAAGCTGTAAAGTATGCAGGTGACATCGTTTTTAACATCTGGAAGGGATTCTGTCTGCTCATCGTACCTGCTGTCACATAAATAGCAATTAAATATAATAAATGTAAAATAATAATAAGTAAAAACACTTTAGCAAAGACACTAATAATTGTCGAAACTGTACCAGTATATGTCATATTGGCAAAAATACCAAAGATATGAAAGGGTAAGAGTGGAATAATTACCTTATTAATAACAAGTTCGATAATCCCTTTAAATTCATTCATGATATTAAGTAGTGCACTAGCTTTAATCGCAGCAATACCAATCCCTAGAACAAATGCTAGTAATAAAGCAGTTAAAACGTCCATCGGTGGGTTAATTACAAATTCTAAGAAACCTTCTACCGCACCTTCACTTGGATCATCCAAATTAGCTGATGTTTGTCCTTTTAAAAGTGTAGGGTATAATCCTTTTGCAACAAAGAAAGCTACAATACCAGCAATTACGGTTGATACATAAGCGATCAGTGCTGTTAAACCAAGTAATTTCCCTGCACCTTTCCCTAATGAACCAATCCCCGGAACGATAAATCCTAAAATAATTAATGGAATAATAAAACCTAAGAAGCTTCCGAAAATATCATTAAAGGTCGTAAATACTTTTATGGCCCACTCAGGAACAATTGATCCTAAGACAACCCCTAAAGCAATAGCAATGATAATTTTAAACAATAATTTAAATCCCTTCATTTATGTAGCCTCCTTTTATGTATGATTATTAGTATAGCAAGTTTTTAGAATAAAGCGAATTATTAGTCATGTAGGCTTAAAGCTTATAGAATTATGCAGTTAACAAACATATTTATTTTAAAATAACATAAAATAAATATGTCTATTTTATGAATAAATAATTGAAAGAGATTGTAAAGCTAAAAACAAATTGTGACAAATTACACTCACATCTCCTAAATAAATGTTAAATTAAAACAAAAATCAATTGACTTAACAAGAAGAATGTTAGATAATAACATTAATAAAGTCTACCATAATGGGAGGTGGAGAAGATGGCAGCAGACAAACGTAGAAATAGAATAATTGATGAAATTAATAAATATGGAAAAGTTGAAATCGATCAATTAGCAAGTTTATTAAAAGTATCACCCATGACAATTCGTCGAGATTTAGCACTGTTAGAAACAGAGGGTAAGTTAATTAGAAGTTTTGGAGGGGCAGTCTCACCTCAATTACTTGTTAAAGAAACACCATTTAGGACGAAAGAAACTTATCAAGGTGAACAAAAAAGTCGGATCGCATTAAAAGCAATTAAGCATATTAAAGAAGGTCAAACATTACTACTTGATTCAGGAACAACGACATTAGAATTAGTACGCCTTTTAAAAGACAAAGAAAATTTAACGATTATTACAAATGATATTAAAATAGCAGCTGAACTCATTGATAGCAAGATAGAAGTGATCATGATTGGTGGTCATATGCAAAATGATGTTGGTGCTGTATTTGGATCTCAAGCAGCTGAGTTTATTGAGTCAATCCATGTTGACACATTCTTTTTAGGTGCCCATGCAGTTGATTTAAAAGCAGGTATCACTTCACCAAGTGTCGATAAATCATATTTTAAAAAATTGATGATGAAATCAGCAGAGAACACTTGGTTATTAGCAGATTCAAGTAAATTAAATAAAAAGGCTTTTTCTCATGTATGTGATTTATCAGACTTAACCGGATTTATTATAGATGATGACATTTCAAGTGAATTAAAGAAACAATATAGTGAAAGCGTCAGAGTGTTGTAATTAATTTGGCTATAATCATAAAGCGAGGAGAAAACTATGAAAATAGGTATCGTAGCAGACGATTTAACAGGTGCCAACGCAACAGGTGTCTTACTAAATAAACAAGGATTTACAAGTGCAACTGTTGTTCAAACAGATGAAATCGATACATCGATGGATATGAATGCAATATGTATAGATACAGATTCAAGATATGCTCCTGATGAAGTAGTAATTGATAAAGTATCAAAAGCGACACAACACTTCTTAAAATGGGGAGCAAAAGTAATTAGTAAACGAATTGATAGTACAATACGAGGTAAAATAGGCTTGGAAATCGATACAGTTTTAAAGGAAGTAGGTAATGGAAGTGTGGCGATAGTTGTAGGTGCATTTCCTGAATCTGGCAGAATTTGTTCTGGAGGATATTTACTTGTCAATGGTGTACCTGTTCAAGAAACAGATGTGGCATCTGATCCATTAAAAAGTATTCGTTCTTCCTATATACCCGGTATGATTGCTAATCAAAGTCATCATTTTGTCGGATACATTGGTTTAGATCAGGTATTAGCAAAAGATAATGCATTATTAGACGCAATGTCAGCCCAAATCAAACAAGGTAATCGGATTATTGTCATTGACGCTGTTCGTGATGAAGATATCGATGTGATTGCTGATGCGATGGCTCAAGTAAAAGATACCAAGCTAGTTCCAGTTGACCCTGGTCCATTAACAGCAGCTTATGCAGCGGCTTATTTTGATCAATTTGTTGCTCGTAAAAAAGTGATTGTTACGGTGGGAAGCGTCACACCATTATCTAAAAAGCAGTTGGCTTATGTGAGACGAAAAACACATACTATTCCTGTTGTTGTTTCTGCTGAAAGATTAGCTACACTGTCTACTTGGGATGACGAAGTAGCCAAAGGGACTAAAGAAGCAATGCAACGAATTAACGATAATGATGTTTTAGTTATTACAACTATTTCAAAAAATAGTGAATTGATTGATTTAGAAAAATTAGCAATTGAACAAAATACATCAAGTAATAAATTAGCAAAAAAAATTACTGATGGTTTAGCCCAAATTACTCGTA
>CALZEK010000040.1 GCA_945639745.1 uncultured Bacillaceae bacterium | reverse complement strand
TTTTTTACCTTTACTGAAACATCCATTATTAATTCAAGCATCACTTGCAGCTTTTGCTTTAATGATTAGCAACGGAACTCTAGCCTTTGCCCTGCCTATTAATGTTGAACTTATGGGTAGAACAACTGAAACAACAGGTATGTTACTTAGTACTTTTGGTATCGTTGCATTGCTCGTCTTTTTAACACCTATGAATAGGATTTTTGATCAAGTAGACGATATTAAGTTAGTTCTATCGGGACTATTATTAATTGGTATTTCTTTAATTTCTTTAAGTTTTATAATCACTCTACCTTTAAGTTTTCTTGCAATGATTATTTATGGATTAGGTTTTGCACTTATTTTCCCTTCTATGAACAAAATTGTAGCTGATGCGTCAGCTGATGTTGATCGTGGAAAAGCTTATGGTATATTTTATGCCTTCTTTTCATTAGGCGTTGTTGCAGGTTCAACAATTTCTGGATGGGTTGCAGAAAACCTTGGTCTACCATTTCTCGTTAGTGCAATTCTCATGATTTCAATCGCTGTGTTTATCGGCTTTATTGCTAAAAATAATAATCAACTTGAATAAAAGACTTCAGCATTATAATGTTGAAGTCTTTTTTATAAATAAATAATTCTATTAATCATTATCCCGATTTTTAATGTTATAATTTAAATAAGAGGTGATTGACTTGTTAAAAAAAGTAATCCTTTACACAAATGAAATCAAACAACTTAAACGTTTTTATATGAATGTCCTTAACTTTCCAATAAATGAAATGACAGAAACTCAATTTAGCGTTCAAATAGGGAAATCAGTTATTACTTTTATTGAACAAAAAGAAAAAGCAAATTATCATTTTGCAATCAACATTCCTGGCAATCAATTTACGATTATTAAAAACTGGATAAGTAATAACTATCCTTTAGAAATAAACGAAGGGCTAGATGAAATTTACCACGTTCAATTTAATGCAGATTCTTTTTATATAAAAGATCCTTCGGGTAATTTGATTGAGTTTATTGGGAGGAGATCACGTGACTTCCTTGGCACGTTTACATTAGAAGCATTTTACAATTTAAGTGAAATAAGTATAGTAACAACATCTCTCATTGAAGTTGGTGAAGAGCTTCAAGATGCTGGTATTCCACTGTATTTTAACTCTAAAATCGATGAAGATAATGTAAATTACTTAGGGCGCGATGATTCTTTTATCGTTCTCACACCTGAAAGTATAAAATGGGAGTTCGCTAATGAACCAGCTATTATTTCACCTTTAACTATTTTTTTAACTGATAATCGTATTATTAAAGTAAATCCTGATGGACAAGTCACTATAAATTAAGTAGGTGGAAAGGTTATGTCTGAAAAGCCCAAATTAAATAAGTATTTACAATTTAAAATAACTATAAGTTTATTATTTGGATTATCACTTATTATATTAGCTTATTTAATCGGCTTAACAACCCATAGTATCCAAGCCATTACCTCTGTTATCATTCCCAGTATCTTATTCGAAGTGGTTTTTGGTGCTGCCGCATCAATCCCCTTTGGGTTTCATCCTATTTCAGGAGCTCTAATAGCAAGTATAAGTAATATTGCCTTGGCACCTTTTTTAATTACCGCATTTGACACTTTGATTAACAAATGGCAATGGTTAAATCATCATTTAAAAAAAGCTGATTCAATTAGCATAAAATATGGAAAGTTTGGATTATACAGTTTGATTTTTTTAGTTCCTTTTATTGGTGTTTATGTCGGCGTTGCAGTTGGTGTTGCACTTAGATTACGCCCCATACTTATTTTAATTTCTCTAAGCATAGGTGTATTTTTAAGTGGTTTTTTAACAACTTTTTTAGGTAATGAAATATTAAATTTATTTTAGTGATTACAAAATAAAAAGCGTTCTACTCTCTTTAGTAGAACGCTTTTTTGTTTATTCCCACTGATAAGGTGTAGCTTGGTAGACATAATAATTCAACCAATTTGAAAATAATAAATGTGTATGGGAGCGCCAATTATTAAGTGGCCGATTTGCTGGATTATTACCCGGGAAATAATTTTCTGGCATATCTATGTCTATTCCTTTAGCTAAGTCTCGTTCATATTCCTCAGCAAGAGTCATTGCATCATACTCTAAATGGCCTGTTACCATTATTTGCTTGCCATCTTTTGACATTACAAGAAACACGCCAGCATCTTCTGATTCTGAGAGAATTACTAACTCATCATTTTTTTCAATATCTTCTCTTCTTACTTCAGTATATCTTGAATGTGGGGCTAAATATAATTCATTAAACCCTCTAACAAGTTCAACTTTATGGTCTCTAACTGTATGTTCATATATTCCAGAACACTTTTTCGGTAATTCATATTTATTAATACCATAATGATAATAAAGTGCTGCTTGTGCTCCCCAACATATATTAAATACTGAGGTGACTGACTCTTTAGACCACTCCATCACTTTGACTAGTTCATCCCAATAATTAACATCTTCGAATTCCAAATGCTCAATCGGTGCACCAGTAACTATCATGCCATCAAAACGACGATGTTTTATTTCATCAAATGTCGAGTAAAACGTATTTAAATGTGACGAACTAACATTTTTAGATTTATGTGTTGCGGTATTCATAAATGTAACATTTACTTGTAATGGAGAGTTCCCTAACAATCGAAGAAGTTGTAATTCTGTTTTTTCTTTTTCAGGCATTAAATTTAAAATAACAATGTTTAATGGTCGGATATCTTGTGTTTTAGCTCTTGCTTCATCCATTGTAAAGATTTTTTCTTCTTTTAGCTTTTCTACTGCTGGCAATCCATGGGGAATATTTATCGGCAATTCCATTCACTCCTATTATCTTTCTTTTATTTATTATAGCGTTTACATATAACTTTAAGCAATCTTTTTTAATTAATTTGAAAGTTATCATAAAAATAGATTGCTTTCTTTTTTCACCTATGTTAAATTATTTATTAGTCTAACTGACCATTTTATTCATTTGGTCATTTTCGGAGGTATAATATGTCTATTAATCGTAAACAAGAAATTATTAAAGCTGCTACAAAATCATTTTCTTCTTTTGGTTATAAAGCTACTACTATGAATCAAGTCGCTAAAATGGCTAATGTTGGAAAAGGTACAATTTATACTTTTTTTAAAAATAAAGAAGAATTATTCGATGATATTATTATGACTTTAATTTCTGATATGGAAAATAAAGCACTTGAAGCAATTTCATCTGAAAAACCTTTTAAAGATAATTTACATGATGCTCTATATAAAATGTTAGAATTTCGCTTAGAACATCAATTAACACTCAAGCTTTTCGAAGAAGATAAAAATTTCGGAACACCTATTGTTCAAAATGGCATGAAAAAGCTTGAGTCGGCAATTTTAACTTTTATCAAAGAGAAAATTGAAAAAGCGATTGATAAAAATGAAATTAAACCATGCGATTCTGAGATCACTGCATTTATTTTACTTAAATTATACATCGCTTTAATTGTTGATTGGGAAAAAGAACGCGATCCATTAACTAAAGAAGATATTTCTGATTTATTTGAACTATACATTATTAACGGATTAGCTTTATAAATGATTTAATTTTGTTAACTAGAAGGAGTATAAAATAATGAAAAATTTTTTTACTAAGGAGAATTTTAGTGTCTTAGCTGACAAACAATTAATAATTGCTATCATAGCAATTATTTTTGTTCCGATGCTATATGCTGGGATGTTTTTATGGGCATTTTGGGACCCCTATGACCAGTTAGAAGATTTACCTGTTGCCATAGTCAATGAAGATAAAGCTTATGAATTTGAAGGGGAAGAACTCAATCTAGGTAACGAGTTTGTGGATAATTTAAAAGATGAGCCAGACTTTAATTTTCATTTTGTTGATAAAACCGTTGGTTATCAAGGATTACAAGATGAAGATTATTATCTTTTAATTGAAATCCCTGAAGATTTCTCTAAAAATGCAGCAACAGTTATGGATGATACACCTCAACAGCTTAATTTAATCTATAAACCAAATGAGGGTTCTAACTTTTTAGCTTCACAAATTGGTGATACCGCTCTACTTAATATAGAACAAGCCTTAGAAGAAAAAATCACTGAAACCTACGCTGAGGCTATCTTTGATAAAATTGAGGAAGTTGCTGAAGGTTTAAATGATGCTAGTGATGCTACAAATGAATTAAATGATGGGGCTCATGATTTAAAAGATGGCTCTGAAACCTTAGAGGATAATCTGATTACTTTTTCTGGTAAAACAGTAGAGTTTCATGATGGTGTGGACCAAGCCTATAATGGGTCAGGTGATCTTGCGGATGGAGCTGACACATTAGCCGCGGGTATTTATGAATTATATGATAATAGTAATAAATTATTCGATGCTTCTAAAGATTTACAAGAAGGTAGTAATCAATTAGCTAATGGAATTTCAGAAGCTGATGCTGGTTTAAATGAAATGCAAAACAAAGTACCAGATTTAATTGATGGTACGAATCAAGTTAAAGATGGATTAAATCAATTAAATGAAAAGCTTCCTGAAGAAATGTCAAAAGAAATTGGCAACCAATTAAATGCTACAACAGAAATTGCATTTGGTGCTATAGACCAAAAAATTAGTGATGTTCAAACAGATATTGAAAATGAATTAGCTGATTTTGGAATTAGTAATATTAACGATATTTCTCATGTTATCTCTCAAAAAGTTATTGCTGAAGTTGATCAATTACCTCAAATAGTAGCTAAGGACATCACAGGTTCTATTAAAACAATGATAGATGACATTCAACAAGCTGATGCTTTAAACTCTTATGTTATGTCTGTTCTCGACGAGGATGAAAATGTATCTGAAGAAACAAAACAAGCTATTAATCAAGCTTTTGATCAGCAAAGAGTTGATATAGATTATACTGAATTAGAAGCAGATATTAAAGACTCAGTCTCTTATATTATGAAACAGACTGATTATGAAAATAAAATAATAGCTGCAGTTGAAACTAATATCAATCCAATTGAAAAAGAAATAAATAAAAAACAGCAAGCTGTGAATAAGAAAATCGATGAAGATTTAAAATCCTATAGAAATGTTGCAGACACAAAGATTGATGATGCCACTAAACAATTAAACAAAGAAATTAAATTAGCTTTAGATGGACCAATTGGTCAATTACAAGAAGGGTTAACAGCTATTAATGATGGGCAAAGCGCTCTCTTAAATGGTGTAAATCAACTTGCAGATGGAACAAATCAATTAAAATCTGGTTCAAATGAATTACTAAAAGGTCAAAATGCTTATGTTGCTAACATGCAGAAATTTACTAACAGTTTTGCTAAAGCTAATGATGGGACTCAAGAACTTGTTGATGGAACAAATGATTTAACAGATGGGTTATTTACATTAAAAAATGGTTCATTACAACTAAACGACGCTTCAAATCAATTAGCAGATGGTTCTTCTGAATTAACAGATGGATTGTATACTTTATCTGATGGAACAAATGAATTTAATATAGAGATGCATGACGCCGCAGATGAAGCTAATGATATAGAGTCTACAAGCGAGAATAATAATATGATTGCTAACCCAGTTAATGTGAAAAATAAAAGTATTAACGACGTTCCTAACTACGGAACAGGATTTGCGCCTTATTTCTTATCTCTGGGCTTATATGTTGGTGCTTTAGTTTTAACAATTGTTTACCCATTAACTGAACCATCTGTTGTTCCATCAAATGGATTCACGTGGTTTTTACGTAAATTACTCGGGATACTTACCATTGGTATTGCACAAGCAATTATTGCTGGAGCAATTTTAATTTTAGGTTTAGGTTTAGAAGTACAAAGTATACCACGCTTCTTTATCTTTGCGATTATTACAAGTATTGTCTTTATGACAATTATTCAATTTTTAGTAACATGCTTTGGAGACCCAGGTCGGTTTGTAGCAATGTTAATTCTTATCCTTCAATTAACGTCAAGTGCTGGTACTTATCCACTTGAATTAATTCCTAAAATATTACAACCTTTAAATATTTTCTTACCTATGACATATTCTATTAAAGGATTTAAAGCTGTTATTTCTAGTGGGAATTATAGTGTTATGTGGAGTAATGCAGGAATATTAAGTATTTTTGCGATTATTTCAATGTTATTAACATTGTCATATTTCATACTAATGCACAAACGTAAATTTGGAAGTAGAGTAAAGAAAAAAATAGCTAAATCTAAATAACTTACAGAAGGGGGTTTCAAGTACCCCCTTTTTTTTACGCCTTATTAACAAACATACGTTCTTTTTTGGGGATAAATTGTCAAAACACCGTCATAACAAGGTTTATCTTGTTGACTCTATCTTGTGGATAACACTGTTGATAGTGTGGATAACGTGGATTGATTTTATTTTTCCTTACTGCTATTGATTGATAACGCCTTCTTTTAAATTTTTTTTTGTGTATAAGTCCTTAATTATGTTTTTTTATTTTAGTTTAGCTTACTTCTAGAATAGTATATAGTTATTATTAAGGATTACTTTATGTTTAGAAAGGATTGATTTTTAATGAAAGAAAAAGATATTTATAAAACAATTGCCGAATACCGAAATAAAATGAGTAAGTCACAACATAAAATTGCTGATTACATACTAGATAATACACATTCAGTTGCATTTTTAACTGGAGCAAAACTTGCAAAACTTGTAGGTGTTAGTGAAGCAACTATTGTCAGGTTTGCTAATTTTCTTGGTTTTTCAGGATATAACGATTTTCAAAACAATTTAGCTCACTCTGTTGAAAAACAGTTAAATACAGTTGATCGTTTAAAAATGTCTCGTTCTGTCCACAGTGAATCTGAACGTTCTATATATGACATTTTTGAAAGTGATGTTAAAAATATAAAAGCTACGATGAATAATTTAAATCATACCGATATTCAACATGCTTCTGAAAAAATTGTTGAAGCTAAACGTATTTATATTATAGCTAATCGTTCAGCAGTTTCACTTGGGTTTTTCCTCCAATACTACTTAGATTTATTATTTGGAAAAAGTGAATTGATTCACACAACAGCTGCTGCGTTTGATCGTATACATAATGTAGATGAAAACGATGTTGTCATTGGTATTAGTTATGCAAGATATACTAAAAGTACTTTAGATGTTATTTCATATGCCCAAGAAAAAAATGCTACTATTATTGCTTTAACTGATGAATATGCTTCACCCATTACAGCTTATGCCGATATTTCTTTATTTGCTTCAAGCTCTATGCCTTCATTTTTAGATTCTTTTGTTGCTCCGCTGAGTTTAATTAATGTGCTTGTAACATATATTGGAAATCATGAATCCATTAACATTGATAAACGATTAGAAGATTTTGAAGTTATTTGGGATCGTTATAATGTCTTTTTAGATGATCATAACTAAAAATGATTTCTTTCTTTCATTTTACTCTAAATAATGAAATTATCATTGCATAATTGTTCTCTCTTCCCTATACTTATTTAAAATACAATTATAAGGGTGAGAAATATGTTAACCACAGAAACTTTAACATCTTATCATAAACAATCATCAATAAAACTTTTTCAAGCTGCCAAAAAAGTAATTCCTGGTGGGGTTACTGCAAACATTAAGAACTTTGCACCTTATCCCATTTTTATGAAGCAAGCACACGGAAGTAAATTAATTGATGAAGATAATGAAAGCTATATTGATTATTCTCTTTGTTATGGTGCATTAATTACAGGACACGGACATAAAAGAATTATCAATAAAGCACAAGAATATCTGACACATTCAGGAACAATGATTTTTGGTACGCCACATGCTTTAGAAATTGAATTGGCTAAACGGATTATCACTCTCTATAATGGTATTGAACAAGTTAGATTTACAAATTCAGGTACAGAAGCAGTCATACTGGCAATGAGATTAGCAGTTGCGCATACGAATAAAAATAAAATCGCTAAGTTTGAAGGACACTATCATGGTGGCATAAACAACATGCTTGCAAGTATTAATCCTAGCAAAGATAATGCAGGTGATGAGGAGCGCCCAAATGCCGTCTTTGAATCAAATGGGATTCCTGAAGATGAACGCGAAAATACAATAGTGCTACCTTTTAACAATTTAAATGCTACGGAAACGATCTTAAGAGAAAATGCCGACGATTTAGCAGCTGTAATTTTAGAACCAATCCAAGGTGGTTTTATTCCTGCTCAAACAGAATTTTTACATGGATTAAAAAAGTTAACAGATGAATTAAATATCGTTTTAATTTTTGATGAGGTTAAAACAGGATTTAGAGTTGCTTTAGGTGGGGCACAATCTATTTATAATATTAAACCTGATTTAACTACTTTAGGAAAAGTCTTAGGTGGTGGGTTACCGGTTGGGGCTGTTGGCGGTCGAAAAGATATTATGATGTTAAGTGCTGCAAGTCAAGATGGTGATGTTTTTTCTGTAGGAAGCAAAAGTGAAAAAACGGCAGGAACAGTCTTTCATAGCGGCACATACAACGGACATCCCTTAGTTATGGCTATCGGATTAGAAACTTTAGACATGCTTGAGGAGCACACTCAAATGGCATCGCTTTTTTCACAAACAATGCATTTAAGAAAATCATTAGAAAAAATGTACGCATCTTATAATATAAAAATGCAAACAATTGGAATGGGAAGTATTTTTAACATTGTCTTCACTGATCAGCCAATACATAGCTATCGCGACATGTGGAAAGCTGATATTGAATTGAGACAAGAAATTGACAGAGAATTATTAAGTTTAGGCATTTACTTAAAGCCATTAAATCGTTACTCTATGTCTACTGTTCATTCCCTTGCAGACATTAAATTCACAGTTAAAGCACATGAACAGGCTCTTAATAAGATTTTGAATAAACATAATAAAAAACAATCATAAATTTACTTAATAACAAACCACTCATAAAGTTTTATTAAAAGTCAATAAATAATGTAGAGAACTTAATATATCAGTATCTTTTATATAATGTGCAACATTATAATAAGCATTAGTTGGACAATAGAAGATTGTCAATAGACGATCTTCTATTGTCGTTTCCAGACCATAATGTGTAGCACTTTATTCTTAATGCCTTCTAAATACTTTACTATGGTACTATGATGATAAATAGTTCTTCAACTAACGGGCCATTTAACGGAATAAGTGATGAAAACTGAATTGAAAACTTAGTCTGTATGTGGTAAAATGTTTCAATCAAGATTAGGAGGCATTAATTATGAAGTGCAATGAATGTAACAGGGTTCAATTAAAAGAGGGAAACGTATCATTAGCCCTATAAACTGCGTCTACCCTCATTATTGGAGGGCGAAATGTGAATACGTCTTATTCACAATCAAATTTACGACACAACCAAATTTTAATTTGGCTTTGCGTTCTATCTTTTTTTAGCGTATTAAATGAAATGGTTTTGAACGTCTCATTACCTGATAT
>CALZEK010000039.1 GCA_945639745.1 uncultured Bacillaceae bacterium | reverse complement strand
GTAAGGCAACGGGTTTTGGTCCCGTCATTCCAAGGTTCGAATCCTTGTAGCCCAGTCAAATTAAAGAATAATAATTTTGCAAAAAACAAGGTAGCTAAAACGTTTACCTTGTTTTTTTGTTTTTAAAAAATAAATTTAGAGGATAAAGGGCGATAGATTTTTGTTTTTTTGTTATAATTACAATGATGGTTAATTCGTTATATAAAGAAGCATTTATATTTTAATTAGTCATTCATTAATCAGGTAATAAATTAACTATTAACTGCGTGAGGGTGAATGGTATGTCAACATCGAGGATTCCAGGTTTTTATAAAATGGAAATAAATGAACGTAGAAATTTATTAGAAAATCAATTAAATTTATCAAAAGAAAAGAAAGATACCTTATACACAAATGAAGCATTAAATCTAGAAACAGCGGATAAAATGATTGAAAACGTTATTGGAACCTTTCAATTACCGCTTGGTTTAGGTTTGAATTTTTTAATCAATGATAAAGAGTATAAAATACCAATGGCGGTTGAAGAACCATCGATTATTGCTTCGGCAAGTTATATTGCTCGTATTGTGCGTGATGCTGGTGGATTTAAAACAGAAGCGACAGATCGTGTGATGATTGGTCAAATTCAAGTCGTCGGTTGTGAAGATTTTGATTTAGCGAAACAAACAATTTTAGAAGGTAAAGCAGATTTAATTAAATTAGCAAATGAAGCTTATCCTAGCTTAGAAAAGCGTGGCGGTGGAGCAGAAGATTTAGATGTACGGATTTTAAATGAATCAGAATCAAAGTTTAATAAGATGTTAGTGATTCATTTATATGTAAATACGTGTGATGCGATGGGTGCTAATATAATTAATACAATGGTTGAATCACTAGCGCCTACAGTTGAAGAACTGACGCAAGGTAAAGTGTATTTACGTATCTTATCAAATTATGCAGATCGTAGCTTGGCAAAAGCAACCTGTACAATTCCAACAAAATTGCTTGATACGGAAGGTTTTACAGGTGAAGAGGTAAGAGATGGTGTTATTCATGCATATGAATTTGCTGCATCAGATCCTTATCGAGCAGTTACACATAATAAAGGCATTATGAATGGGATAGATCCTGTTATTATTGCAACTGGTAATGATTGGCGAGCGGTCGAAGCGGGAGCACATGCCTACGCTGCAAGAAGTGGTCAGTATGGGTCAATGACAACATGGTCAAAAAATACTAATGGAGATTTAGTAGGTGAACTTGAGCTTCCTATGTCTTTAGGAATTGTTGGCGGTGCTAGTCGTGTTCATCCGATGGCAGGGCTTGTTTATGAAATTTTGGATATTGAATCTGCATCTGAATTAGCTCAGGTTGTTGTTGCAGTTGGTCTTGCGCAAAATTTAGGAGCTTTAAGAGCGCTTGTTACAGACGGTATTCAAAAAGGCCATATGGCTTTACACTCACGCTCTGTAGCTATGGCAGCAGGAGCAACAGGTGAAATGGTGGACGTTGTCGCTGATCAGATGATTAAAGAAAAGCAAATCCGTGTAGGTAGAGCTGAAGAATTACTGAAAGAGTTGTTAAAATGAGTGCAAAAAAAATTATTGCAAACAAAAAAGCAACCGGTTTTGCACAAAGTAAATTGATATTGATTGGTGAGCACTCAGTCGTATACGGTCAACCAGCTATTGCTCTGCCGTTTCCGTTAATTGGTGTTGAGTGTAGTGTAGAATATCAACCTGGAAATATTTACTTAAAAAGCGATTTATATGAAGGTCCGATAGACGAAGCACCTCAATTATTGCTAGGAATCGTTAGCACAATTAAACATACATTAAATGAATTAAAGTTACCATATAAAAATTTGTTGATTGAAGTTAAATCAACTATTCCACCAGGAAAAGGGTTGGGGTCAAGTGCTGCAGTGGCTACTGCCTTAGTTAAATCTTTGTTTGCTTATGCACAAATAAAGTGTACTGAAGCGCAAGTTTTGCAATTTGCTAATATATCTGAAAAATATGCTCATGGCTCACCCAGTGGTATTGATTCGCTAACCGTTAATTCAGAAAAACCTGTATGGTATCAAAGAGAAACACCGATAGACTACATTGAAACAAAAGGTGAATTTCATTTTGTGGTTGCTGATTCAGGACGTGGTGCAGATACTAAAACAGCAGTAGGGACAGTAAGAGAACTAATGAAATCAGCACCAAAAAAAATTGAAAAAACAATGAATCATTTGGGCGATATCACTCATCAAGTTCGAGAATCATTAGAAAATTCGAGTAAGCAAATGCTAGGGTATTTATTAAATGAAGCGCAAAAAGAATTAGTCACTTTAGGTGTAAGTGATTTTGGTTTAAATAAATTAATTAAATTAGCTTTAGATGAAGGTGCTTTAGGAGCAAAGTTGACTGGAGCAGGTAATGGTGGGTGTATTATTGCTTTAGCCAAAAATGAACTTCATTCGAAACAGTTAACAGAAAAATTATTACAATCAGGCGTAGAATCTGTTTGGCCATTTACATTAAAAAATGAATAGTAAAATAAGAAATCGATATTTATATCGGTTTCTTATTTTATAAGGGAAAATAACTTAGGAGGGGATTTTTATATGAAAGCAACAGCTAAAGCACATACAAATATTGCTTTAATAAAATACTGGGGTAAAAGAAATGATGCATTAATTTTACCTACAAATAATAGTTTATCAGTCACTTTAGATGGTTTTTATACTGAAACAACAGTTGAATACGATAAAGCGTTGACTAAAGATGAATTTATATTAGACGGACAAGAAATAACAGGGGTTGCTTATGAACGTGTCACTGAGTATCTTAATTTAATTCGAAAATATGGTCAATTAGGAAACTTATTTGCTAGAGTTAATTCAACAAATGCGGTTCCCACAGCGGCAGGATTTGCGTCATCGGCCTCTGGTTTTGCTGCACTTGCAGCTGCAGCGACAAAAGCTGCAAAGATAGAAGTATCAGATGTTGAATTATCAAAATTAACAAGACAAGGTTCAGGTTCAGCTTGTAGATCGATTTATGGCGGTTTTGTTGAATGGGAAAAAGGAAATAAAGAAGATGGCTCTGATTCATATGCAGTAGCAATCGAACCCCAAGAGCATTGGGATATTCGTGTCGCTGCTGTTGTTTTAAATGAAACAGAAAAAGAGATCTCAAGTCGTGTAGGTATGAAACGCACTGTTGAAACCTCAGAATTTTATGATGGCTGGTTATCTGGTATTCCAGCAGATTTAACTGAAATTAAAGCCGGGATTAAAGAAAAAGATTTTAATCGCGTAGGTGCCGTTGCAGAAGCAAACTGTTTAAAAATGCATGCGACTACCTTAGGAGCTAAACCACCCTTTACATATTGGACAGATGCTACAATGCGTGTCATGCAAACAGTACAAAACTTACGTAAAAAAGATATTCCAGCATACTTTACAATTGATGCCGGGCCGAATGTGAAAGTACTTTATCAACCAGAAAATGAAGCAATTGTTGAACAAACATTAAGGGAAACCACAGATGTGTCAGATGTCATTTTAAGTCGTGTAGGAGCAGGAATATCATACTTATAGGAGTTGTTTAATCATGATTAAAGTTAAAACGCCTGGAAAGTTGATGATTGCGGGAGAATTTGCTGTTTTAGAACCTGATTACAAACTAATTGTAACGGCAGTAGATCGTTTTGTTTACGTTACTGTAGAGGATGCGAAAAAAAACAGCCTTAATTTAGTTAATTTTAATTTATGGCATTTATCTTGGTCTTATAAATCAGCACACTTTAAAATGCCAAAAGCATCAAAAGCAACACGTTTTGTTGAAATGGCGATGAAAATAACATATAAATATTTATCTGAAAATAATTATAAGATAACTCCGATTAATATAAGTGTAAAAAGCGAACTTGCTGACACCAAAGGTAGAAAATATGGGCTTGGTTCAAGTGCAGCTGTTGTAACAAGCGTTGTCGAAGCACTACTTAAAAAATTCATGCCTGAACAGTATACAGAAATGCTTACATTTAAATTAGCTTCACTTGCTCATGTCATTACGCAAGGCAATGGTTCAGGAGCCGATATAGCAGCATCTGCCTTTACAGGAATGATTGAATATACTTCATTTCAAGCTGAATGGTTATTAGATGCTTATAAAAATTCCAATAGTATAAGTGAATTAATAGAAATTGATTGGGAATATTTATCAATCAATCAATTAACTTTACCTGATGATATTCAGTTGGTTGTAGGTTGGACGGGTTCACCTGCATCGACAAAAAGCTTAGTTAATCAATTAAGAAAGTTAAAAGAAACTAATGTGATTGATTATAAAAGATTCTTAAATTCAAGTGAGGAAGCTGTTGAATATATTTTAAAAGGTTTTAAAACAGCTAATCAATCTGATGTTTTCACAGGAATAGAATTAAATCGTCAAGCACTTTCTACAGTAGGTAAACGAGCAGAGGTAGAAATAGAAACTAAAAAACTTAACCAGTTAAGTATTAGTGCAAAACAATCATTAGGAGCGGGTAAATTGTCAGGAGCTGGTGGTGGTGATTGTGGCATTGCTTTTATTCCAACACAATCAGATGAAAATGAATTAAAAGAAAACTGGAAACAACATGGTATTACGCCTTTGAATTTAACAATATACGTTAAATAAATGCATGAATATACATTTTTATGTCGAGTTGAATCAATTCCTTTTAAACGGTTATAATATAAAAGAGGAGGGATGAAATGACTCGAAAAATTTCACTTATTGGCGTGCCAATGCATCTTGGTCAAAAAATTAAAGGTGTTGATATGGGACCAAGCGCGATTCGTTACGCAGGTGTAAGAGAACGACTTGAATCATTAAATTATGACATTAGTGACTTGGGTAATATTGAGATACCTAAAGAAGATAAAACAGAAAATCTAACTCATTTGTCAGAAATCGCTTCAGTAAATGAACAATTAGCAAAGACTGTTAATCAAGAAGTTAAAAAAGGCCAATATCCTATCATTCTTGGAGGAGATCATAGTATTGCAATTGGCACACTTGCTGGGCTTTATCCACATTATGATAATTTAGGAGTCATTTGGTACGATGCCCATGGAGATATTAACACCCCTGAAACATCACCATCAGGGAATATTCATGGGATGCCACTAGCAGCAAGTTTAGGGATGGGTCATCCCGAATTGACAAATATCTTAGCATCCTCTCCAAAAGTAAAACCAGAAAATATAGTTTTAATTGGAATACGTGATTTAGATACGGCAGAAAAGCAGATAATAAAAGATTTAAAAATTAAGACATATACAATGCATGAAATTGATTTACTAGGCATGCCAACTGTTATTTCAGAAACGCTAAATTACTTGAAAGACAAAACCGATGGCATTCATTTAAGTTTTGACTTAGATGGGCTTGATCCAATCGAGGCTCCTGGAGTTGGCACGCCTGTACCAGGAGGGTTAACCTACCGAGAAAGTCATTTAACAATGGAATTATTATCAGACTCAGGATTGATTACTTCAGCTGAATTTGTTGAAGTAAACCCAATGTTAGACGTAAAAAGCAAAACAGTGAATATAACCGTTGGTTTAATCAGTTCGCTTATGGGTGAGAAATTGAAGTAAAAATCACGTCATTTATTATGAAAATAAATGACGTGATTTTTATTATGAAAATAAGTTACTTTGAAAGGATCATTTTTTAATTTGTTTAGGGAACTGCTTAAAATATGCTATAATGAAATTATATGAGAAAAATTAATGAAGATGAAAAGGAAGTGTACACATGCTAACTGAGGGATTTAGTCTAATAAATATATTAAGAATTGGTATAGATATAGCTCTCGTGTGGTATGTTCTATATAAATTAATTATGATTATTCGTGGTACAAAAGCAATCCAACTATTAAAAGGTATTTTTGTAGTAGTCGTTGTGTGGGTGCTTAGTATCGTACTTAATTTACATACAATTCAGTGGTTGACTAACCAAGCGATACTATGGGGATTCTTGGTTATTATCATATTATTCCAACCCGAACTCAGACGAGCTCTTGAACAACTTGGTCGGGGAAGTATTTTTACAAGAAGTGGGAAGTCAGAAGAAGAAAAAATTGATGAAACAATCGATTCAATAGTTTCATCAACCGAATATATGGCTAAAAGAAGAATCGGTGCTTTAATTACGATTGAACAAGAAACTGGGATAGATGATTATGCAGAAACAGGTACACCGATAGATGGTGTTTTAACAAGTCAGTTATTGACTAACATATTTACACCAAACACACCTCTTCATGATGGTGCTGTCATTATTAAGCAAAATAAAATAGTAGCGGCAGCGTGTTATTTACCATTATCAGAAAGTGAGTTTATTTCTAAAGAATTAGGAACAAGACATCGTGCTGCATTAGGGATTAGTGAAGTAACAGATGCACTAACGATAATTGTTTCAGAAGAAACAGGTGCTATATCTTGTTCTAAAACAGGTGAATTACTACGAGATTTAGATGGAGATCAATTGAAGCAATTTTTAATTAACAACTTAAAAGATGGCTCAAAACAAAATGAGGTAAAGTCAGATAAGAAGAAAGGGAATGAAAATGGATAGTTGGTTCCAAAGTAAATGGTTTGTCCGGATTATTTCTCTTGCTTTTGCAATATTACTTTATGTCTTTGTGACAATCGAAGTCGAAGTAGATAACCCAGAAGATAATAAACCGATCTTTTCTGGAACACAAAAAGAAGTAGAATTATTAGAAGGAATGCCTGTAAATGTAAAGATAGACTCTGATAAATATGTTGTTAGCGGAGTACCTGAAGAAGTAGATGTATCTTTAGAGGGGGCTGTAAGTATTTTAACACCAGTCGTCAGACAGAAAAACTTCACTCTATTTGTGAATTTAACTGAATACGAAGAAGGTACACATACAGTCGAAATTGAACATGAAAATATACCTAAAGAATTGACAGCTTATATTGAACCAAAAGAAATAGATGTAACAATTGAAGAAAGAGCAACAGGTACACATAGAATTGAAGTAGAATTAATTAATGAAGATTTAGTACCAAAAGATTATGAAATAAAACAACCAGAACTTAATGTAGATGAAGTAACAATAGTGAGTTCAAAAGCAATGTTAAAAGAAATTTCATTAGTTAAAGTATTTATTGATGTTTCAAATGAAAAAGAATCAATTAAAAATCGAGAATTACCAGTAAATGTTTATGATAGTCAAGGAAAAAAATTACAAGTAAGCGTAAGACCTGAAACAGTAGTTGCTTCAGTTGAGATTGAAAGGCCAAGTAAAGAAGTTGATCTTGAAATACCAACAACCGGAAAGTTACCCAATGATTTAACATTAAAATCGGTAACTCCAGAAATTGAAAAAATTAAGATTTATGGTAAAGAAGCTGAAATTGATAAAATTGATAAATTAAATTCTAAACCCATTGATTTATCAGAAATAACTGAATCAAAAGAAGTGACTGTGGACATAGAAACACCTGAAGAAATTGTTATTTCGCAAAAGAAAATTAAAGTTAATGTAGAACTGGAAGAGTAAGAGAGGTTATTTTTTAAGTTTTGAGTAAGTAAAAGGAGAGGTAAAATTGAAAAAATACTTTGGAACAGATGGCGTAAGAGGTATAGCTAACAAAGATTTAACGCCCGAAATAGCATATAAGCTTGCAAGAATAAGTGGTAATTTATTTTCAAAAGAAGATAAAAAAGCTAAAGTGTTAATTGGAAATGATTCACGCATATCAGCTCATATGTTTGAAGGAGCATTAATTGCAGGATTTTTATCAGTCGGAGTCGAAGTGATGCGTTTAGGCGTCATATCAACACCAGGAGTTGCATATTTGTCGAAAGTGATGAATGCAGAAATGGGTGTTATGATATCAGCATCTCACAATCCAGTAGATGATAATGGTATCAAGATATTTGGTCCAAATGGTTATAAATTAACAGACAGTGAAGAAGAAAAAATTGAAGAACTAATGAATGAAGAAGATAATTTACCACGACCAATTGGTAGTGATATTGGTGCAGTTAATAATTATTTTGAAGGAAGTCAGAAATATTTATCTTATTTAAAAGAGACAGTAAATAATGAATTTGAGAATATAAATATAGCCTTAGATTGTGCAAATGGTGCTACTTCAAGCTTAGCACCGCATTTATTTGCTGATTTAGAAGCGGAAATATTTACTATGGGTAATAACCCAACTGGCCTCAATATTAATGATGGAGTCGGTTCAACACATCCAGAAAAGCTTCAAGAATTAGTTCTAGAAAAAGAAGCAGATATAGGTCTTGCGTTTGATGGAGATGGAGATCGCTTAATTGCAGTTGATGAAAAGGGGAAAATTGTTGACGGCGATCAAATTATGTTTATCCTTGCAAAATATTTAAATGAAGCAGGTAAATTAAACGAAAATACGGTCGTATCGACTGTTATGAGTAACATTGGTTTTTATAAAGCTTTAGAAGAAAATAATATTAAAAGTGTTAAAACAAGTGTAGGCGACAGATATGTTATGGAAGAAATGCGTGCTAATGGTTATAATTTAGGCGGTGAACAATCAGGTCATATTATCTTATTAGACCATAGTACGGGTGGTGATGGAATGCTTTCGGGAATTCAGCTTGTAAATGTGATGAAGGAAACAGGTAAAAAATTATCTGAATTAGCTGGAGAAATGAAAATATATCCTCAAGTATTAAAAAATGTAAGTGTAGAAGATAAATATTCTATTTTAAATGATGATAAATTAATTACTGAAATAGATAAAGTTGAAAAAACTTTAGGTGAGTCAGGTAGAGTGTTAGTACGTCCATCAGGAACAGAATCATTAGTAAGAGTTATGGTAGAAGCAGAAACAAAAGAAGTTTGTACAGAATACACCAATCATTTAACGGATGTAATTAAAAGCATAAGGAAATAAAAAAGACCTGTTAGTGTTTTATAAACATTAACAGGATTTTTTTATGAGCAAATTATTATAAAAAAATAAATAAATGTTATATAGTAATAAATAAGCGCTAATATACCCATGCGGGTAATTTGAGGAGGTAGCAAATTGAATAATATAAAAGTATATACAACAAAAACTTGTCCATATTGTGTTATGGTTACAGATTTATTGAAAGAAAAAGAAGTTGAATTTAAAGAAATTAATGTGCAATCTGACCCTGCTATTATGCAAGAATTAGTAGAAAAAACGGGACAAATGGGAGTCCCACAAACAAATATTAATGGTCAATGGGTATTAGGCTTTGATCCAAATAAGATTGAAAGTTTGCTTAAATAATAAAATAAATAAAAAGAGTCGCATAAGAGATGCGACTCTTTTTTTATCGTGGTAAACTATAAAGAGATTAAATTAAGAAAAGGATGGATTTAATGTACTATATTGCAGGATATTTCGTAAAAATAGTATTAAACGTATTCGGCTCGCTAAAAGTTTATAATAAAGAAAAAGTACCGAAAAATAAAGGGTATGTCTTAGCATGTACGCATACGGGATGGGTAGACATTCTCTGGTTAGGAGTCTCTCTTTTACCTACAAAGATTCATTATAT
>CALZEK010000038.1 GCA_945639745.1 uncultured Bacillaceae bacterium | reverse complement strand
ATCTGATAAATCCGGAACATTTATAATGAAAATTAAATCATTTTTTGAAAGTTATTTTAAAGGTGAATTTAAAGTGCGTCTGTGGGTAAAAATTGTCTTCTTTTTGGGTTTATTACTTGTAAGTATAATTGCAGGTTTGATTTTTGGTTATGCAATTATGGGTGATGGTAATAAATTAGATGCGCTAAAACCATCCACTTGGCTACATATATTAGACTTCATTAGAGAATAAATAGAATCGCTATAAAAGGAGGAATAACATGTTAGATGCTCAAGCAATTAAAGAAATTATTCCACATAGATACCCGTTTTTATTAGTAGATAAAGTAACTGAAAAAGAAGAAGGTAAACGTGTAGTTGGAATTAAAAATGTAACAATTAATGAACCTTTTTTCCAAGGACACTTTCCAACACATCCCGTTATGCCAGGTGTTTTAATATTAGAAGCACTTGCACAAGTTGGTGCCATTGCAGTTCTTGATATGGAAGAGAATAAAGGTAAAATTGGTTTTTTAGCAGGTGTTGATAAATGCCGCTTTAAAAGAGAAGTTGTCCCAGGCGACCAACTTGAGTTAGAAGTTGAAATTATGCGCATGAAGGGACCCATTGGTAAGGGTAAAGGTATCGCTAAAGTTAATGGTGAAGTAGCATGCACAGCAGAAATTACTTTTGCAATTAAATAAATAATTATAAACCTACGATTGAATTCAATCGTAGGTTTTTTATTGGAAACTTTTATTCAGAAGTGCTTGAATTAAAACCTTCCAAAAATGTAAAGACGAGTAGGCTTTATTTCCAGTCACTTAAGCAAAAATTAATACTTTTGACATATTTGAAGGAATCCTCCTAACAATCTAATCGATTCTGATGAAGTTTGCTTGTAAACTAACCAATCGCGTGTAAAATATGAGGTAGGTAAATATAAAGCAGTAAATGGGAGGATTTAATCGCATGAAAAAAAGAATAATGTTATTGCTATTTATAAGCTTTCTTTTAATATTAAGCGCTTGTGGGAATTCAGAAGAAGAAACAGAAAAAGAAACAAAACATACTGTTATTCCTGTTGAAACTGCTAATGTTAAACAAGGTGATTTAATCGCTGAAAAAGTATTATTTGGACAAACACAACCCATCAAACAAACACCTGTCCTTGTCAGTCAACCAGGTGAGTTAATAAAGTTAGAAGTATCAAATGATGATAATGTAAAAAAAGGAGATCCTTTGGCAGTAATTGAATCAACCATTCCTGCCCAAGCTCAACCAATTGAGCAAGCTCCAGCACAAGCAGCTGAACTGCCTGAAGAAGCATCGCAAAATTCAGCACAAACAGACCAACAACCAAAACAGCAAGAACAACCACAACAACCAGAGCAACCAGAACAACCGGCAGAATTTGAAGAACCTGAAGATGAAATTGTTGAAGAAACGATCGAAGCACCTAGTAAAGGAAAAGTAGCAAGTCTCTCACAAGAAACAGGCAGCTTTGTTTCAAGTGATGCGCCTTTAATGATGCTTGCCAATTTAGATAAAATAAAAGTACGCATCACAACGACACAGCAAACACGGACATTATTTAAAAAAGGTCAAGAAGTAGCTGTCGAAATTGATCATGAGACTTATTCAGGAAAAATACTAGCAATTGACCCCTTGCCAAATGAAAATGGTGAATATGTCTTAGATGTTAGTGTGGATAATGAAAATGGAAAAATTAATCCAGGTGAAGCGGCAGAAGTAACATTAGAAAAAACATTACAAGAAGATGAGTTAATTGTTCCTTCTGAAGCAGTGATTACGACAGATGAAGAGAGTTATGTGTATATTATTAAAGATTCACGAGCTAAAAAGATAAATGTAGAGATTTTAGAAACACAAACTGAAGAAACTGCAGTTAAAGGCCAACTTAAAAAAGAAAATAAAGTTGTCATTAAAGGTCAAACCCTCTTATCAAATAATATTAATGTCGATGTAAAAAATGCAAAAGACAAAGATAAAAAAGAAGAAGATAAAAAAGAAGAAGATAAAAAAGAAGAAGATAAAGAAGACGAAAAGGATGGTAATGAATCGTGAATTTAATCCGTCTATCCGTTAAAAGACCTGTCGGAGTCATCATGATTGTCCTTGCAATTATTGCACTTGGCGTTGTTTCTGTGCGTAGTTTAGCGGTAGATTTATTTCCAGAAATAGATTTGCCAATTGCTGTAGTTGCAACGTCTTATCAAGATGCAGCACCAGAAGAAATTGAATCAAGTATTTCAAAACCGCTCGAGTCAGCGATTAGTTCTGTAGAAGGGATTGAAATGATTCAATCACAATCACAAGCCAATTCATCGCTTGTCATTATGATGTTTAAAAATGGTACAGATCTTGATCAAGCCTTACTCGATGTGAGAGAGAAAGTCGATCAAGTCTCTGGTGCCTTACCTGAACGTGCAGGTGATTCAAGAATTCTTAGATTTAGTCCAGATCAATTACCCGTTATGTGGGTTGGTTTAACTGGAAGTAATCCAGACAGCTTAACAAACCTTGCTGAAACAGAAGTCGTTCCTTACTTTGAAAGACAAGAAGGCGTTGCCTCAGTTACAGTAGAAGGTGGAAAAGAACGTGAAATCCAGTTAACAATTGATGAAGCAGCTTTAAGTACAGCAGGTATTAGTTCTGAGGATATCGTACAAGCCTTACAAGCTTCAAATCAATCGTCCTCAGTAGGAACAATCGAAAAGGGTGATCAAGATCTCCAAGTACGTGTTTCTGGAGAATATGAGTCGCTTGATGATCTGAACCGAACGATTATTCAAACGCAAGATGGTAAACAGTTATATTTAGAAGATGTAGCTGAAGTAAATGATAGCTTTAAAAAAGAAGATAGTAAAACAATAGTCAATGGCGAACCATCAATTGTTTTATCCGTATTAAAAAATTCTGATGCAAATACTGTTGATGTCGCTCGAGCGATTAAGACGAGTTTCGATGATTTAAATAAAGAATTACCGTCTGGCGCCGAGTTAAGTGTCGTTATTGATACATCAGAATTTATCGAAGAATCTGTTGATTCAGTGATTATGAATATTTTAATTGGGGGCGTTATTTCAGTCTTTATCTTACTCTTATTCTTAAAGAGTATTAGAGCAACAATTGTTATTGCTTTATCGATCCCAATTGCCGTTGTTTCAACCTTTTCACTGATGTATTTTACAGGTGAGACACTTAATGTGCTTACCTTAGGTGGTCTTGCTTTAGGACTTGGAATGATGGTCGATAGTTCGATTGTTATTTTAGAAAATATCTATTCTTACCGACAAAGAGGTTACAACTTAGTTGAGTCAGCAATTAAAGGTGCTGGTGAATTAGCACCTGCAGTTATTGCTTCAACAACGACAACTTTAGTTGTCTTCTTACCGATTGTTTATGTTGAAGGAATTGCATCGGATATATTCACACCACTAGCATTAACTGTTTCATTTTCACTACTTGCTTCATTAGTTGTAGCTGTGACCTTAGTGCCAATGCTATCGTCCCAATTACTTTCAAAAGCAATTGATGATGGGCGTCGTTATTGGTTTGATAGCTTATTAGAGAAATTAACAAACGTTTATCAAGCGATTTTAAAGAAAGTTTTAAAATTCCGTAAAACATCTATTTTTGCAACTATACTTTTAATCGTTCTGAGTATACTTGCGACACCATTTATTGGCGCTGAATTTATTCCAGCAGGTGACCAGGGTCAATTAGAAGTCAAAGTTGAAACACGCTTAAGTAGTTCACTTGCACACACAGAAGAGATAGCAAATGAAGTTACAAAAGAATTAAATAAATACGATGAGATGATTCGGGTTAGTTTTGTGACGATAGGAGCTGCTGACGCAATAGGTGGCGGTGGCCAGTCTGGAAGTAATGAAGCGACCTTTACAATCGAACTCGTCTCACCAAGCGATCGTGAATTAACGACAAGTCAGTTTGTCAGTGAATTAGATGAAAAACTTGCCTCGATTGTTGGTGCTGAAATAACTGTTAGTGAAATGGAAGCAGGTCTTGGTATGGGTGAACCTGTTCAAATTGAACTGAGTGGACCAGAACATGGTGTTTTAAGAGACCTTTCAAACGATATTAAAGAGGGTATTTCAGATATAGATGGTGTGTTTAACCCTAAATCTGGTGCAGATGAAGCTGTGCCACAAATGAAGCTTGTAATTGACGAAGAAAGAGCGGCGCTATATGGATTAACCGCACCGCAAATTACCCAACAAATTGAGAGTCAGTTTATCGGACAAACAGCAACTGTCTTTAGAGAAGAAGGTAAAGAAATCGATGTTACATTAACCTATCCAAAAGAAACTAAGCAAACAATCGCTCAGTTAAAAGATATGAAAATACAGACTGTTATTGGTTTAAAGCCACCCTTAGAAGAATTAGCTGAATTTAAAGAAGTGCTTGGCCCTGTATCTTTAACAAGACAAAACCAAGAAGCTCAAACAACAGTCACAAGTGAAATATCTGATCGTGACTTAGGTGGTGTTGTTGCAGATATTGAGACTTATTTAGATGATTATGCATTTCCAGAGGGATATTCAGCAAATATTGGTGGGCAAGCAGAAGATATGGCTGAATCATTTGCAGATTTAACCCTAGCCTTAATTTTTTCAATCTTTTTAGTTTACGCAGTTATGGCGATTCAGTTTGAGAATTTTTTATTCCCATTCATTATAATGTTCTCGATGCCAGCAACAGTGATTGGTGTGGTTGGTGGATTATTTGTCACCGGTTTATCATTTAGTATCCCTGCATTTATCGGGATTATTATGCTCGCCGGAATTGTAGTTAATAACTCAATTGTTTTAGTCGACTATATTAATATATTAAGAGATCGTGGTATGGACCGTTATGACGCTATTTTAGAAGCGGGACGAAGTCGTATGCGCCCCATCTTAATGACGACATTAACAACAGTACTTGCAATGGTACCCCTGGGGCTTGCATTAGGTGAAGGTTCAGAAATGCAACAACCATTGGCAATTACAATTATATTTGGATTAAGTATCTCAAGTATGTTTACATTATTACTTATTCCAGTTGTTTATACATTTTTTGATGATTTAACGAAAAAATTCCGCAAGAAAAAACATGCAGAATAAGCTCATCTATGTGGGTTGAACAGTGTAGACTCACATAGATGTTTTTTAATTAGGAGTTGTCTAGTCAATATGGAAATATATTATCATGAGGAAATTAAAATTATCACTTTTCCTCTCTTGCCATTTTATCAAGATTTTGCCTTATATATCTATTATGTTGATGGCTTGTTGATTGATACCGGTCCAAGGTTTAGAAAGTCAAAAGTTTTGGCTGAATATAAAAAATTACCGATTAAACAAGTCGCAATCACTCATCATCATGATGATCATATGGGGATGGCAGGTTGGTTGTCGCGTCATAAAGATCTTGAAATTTATACACATGAAAACACATTACCACATATAAAAAAACAAAAGCATTTACCCTGGATATACCGTTTCGGACGTAAATTAGCAGGTCAATTTGACCCTGTCATTTATCCTGAAAAATTAACAACAAAACATTATGAATTCATTCCAGTATACACACCTGGTCATACTGATGATCATGTTGTGTTATATGAACCGCACAAAAAGTGGCTATTTACGGGAGATTTATACATTACATCTCATCCCAAAGTGGCTCACCGGTCTGAATCAATTCAACAATATATTGAATCGCTGGAAAAAATAATGACACTTGATTTTGAAACGATTTTTTGTGCTCATGAAGGTGTTGTTACAGATGGTCGAGAAAAAATCAAAGAAAAAATTGCCTATTTAAAACGCATGAAAAAAGCAGCAACAGAAATGCACCGGGAAGGCTTTACCGATGAAGAAATAGTTAAAATCATCTTCCCGCGTCAAGTCATTTTAGAATCGATTACATTCGGGGCATTTTCGCGTAAAAAATTTATTCAAGCGTGTTATCAAGATGAGGATGGGACCTAACCAAACAGGTCTTTTGAAGAATGAATTAATAACAAATATTGCATTGAAAAAATATGACACTTAACAGTAAATAAGTTAATAACCTGTTTTAAGTGTCTTATTTTTATTTCTTATCATTATTTTGTTTCAACTTCATTTTTTTAGTTAAAACAGGTATATTAAAATAAATATACTTAAAGGAGCGAATTTAGTGAACAAATCTAAAGTGTGGCTTAAGCTTCGGGAAAGTTTTTGGTTTATGCCAGCCGTTTATAGTATTATCACACTCTTTTTAATTGTCTTAATCAGTTTAACAGATACATTTATTGCATCATTACTTAAAGAAGAGACGCTAAAGAAGTTGATGATTGAAAAAGATACGGCTAAAAAAATATATTCAACTCTTGTAACAGCTATATTAACGATGACGACATTAAGTTTTTCTGTCATTATGGTTGTGTTAACAACATATGCTTCACAATTTTCACCCCGTATCTTACAAAACTTTATGCAAAGTAAATTTACGCGCCATGTCTTAGGCGTATATTGTTCTGGATTTATCTCGGCTTTATTACTACTCTTTTTTGTAGATCATAGTCAACCACTAATGGGTCCTGTAATTATGGTCGTCATTGCATTGATTAACTTAGCTGCATTTGTTTATTTTATCCACCATTCATCAAGATTTTTACAAGTCAATAATTTAATCGACTTATTAAAAAGTGAAGGTTCTTTAGCTATTAAACAATTGTATGAAAAAAAACAACCATTTTTACAATATCATCACTGGGATGAACAAGCTTTAAGAAGTATTAAATCACAAAAATATCAAATGATAAAATCACAAGCATCAGGTTATATTCAAACAATTAATTGGAAGGGACTTGTTAATTGGGCAAAAAAACATGATTTGGTCATTGAATTACATGTTGAGCCAGGCAATTATGTTCCCAAAAAATATGATATTATGACAATTTGGGGGACAGATGATGTAGAAAGTAATCTGCATTCATACTTTGTCGTAGGAAATGAACGTTCTGATGTACAAGATTTTGAATTTACAATCGAAAAATTAGAAGAAATTGCTTTACGCGCTATTTCACCCTCGACAAACGATCCTCATACAGCTGTAAATAGTATGAATCGTCTAGGTATTTTATTAACAGAGTTAGGTGCCTGTTATGAAGATACGCCTTATCTTGCTGATCAAGAAGATCAATTACGGATCATTCATCGTCCAATCTCTTTTGATGAATATTTATATAAAACATTTTATGAAATCAGAAACTATGGGCAAAATGATGTTTCTGTCCTTTATGGTATCTTAAATGTCTTATATAAAATTGCAGTTGTCAGTCAACCAAAGATTAAACAAAAAGTATGGCACTTCCATTATTATATTATGGAAGTGATTAAGTGGGATGAATTATCAGAGCTCGACAAAAACCATTTACAAGACGTTTACCATCGTTTAAAAGCAAGTTGTCAACAGGTCGAATCATAATTTAAATAAAAGGCAAGCAACACTTAATGTGTTGCTTTTTATTTTAGTATTGCAATATTCTGACAATATATTTACAAATGGCATATTTATTGTTACAGTTAAATGACAACGTTTACATTAAATGAAGGGAGGGACGACAACTTCAGATATTTTTAAAAGATAATTTATAAAAATATACTAAGAGGTGAAAAAAATGGCTGATCAAAAAGATAATAATCCATCAGAACAAGGTATGGATCCGACTCGTCGTCGCTTTTTAAAAAACACAGGACTCGTCATAGGTGGTGTCGCTGGTGGATCACTTTTAGGTGGTTTATTAGTTAACCAACAAGGTGATGATTCAACAGCTGGAGATGATGGTTCTAAAGCATCTTCACCAACAGAAGCGCGCATGTTTTTCACAAGACATTCTGATTTTGTTGTCTTAGAACAAGCAACTGAACGTATCTATCCTGAGGATGATAATGGGCCAGGTGCGATTGGTTTAGGTGTCCCTTACTTTATTGATAAACAATTAGCAGGCGACTATGGTTCAAATCGCAAGGATTATACCAAACCACCAGGGCGAGATCCGAAAGAAGATGTTAATACCTATCAGACATTAATGACGCGTGGGGATGTTTTTTTAACAGGATTACGGACCATTGATGCAGAAAGTAATAAACGTCACAAGCAGAAATTTAAAGATCTTGAAAGTGACCAACAAGATGAAATCTTACAAGACATCGATGATGAAAAAATTAAATTAAACGGCGTCAGTTCTAAAACATTCTTTGATTTACTCGTCCAAATGACAATTGAGGGTGCTTATGCAGATCCATTGTATGGTGGTAATAAAAATATGGAAGGCTGGAAAATGAGAGAGTATCCAGGTGCAAGAGCAAGTTATACAGACTTAATCGACTCAGAAGACTTTCAAGTACTTGATCCAATCAGTCTAACAGATTATCAACCGTAAAATAAATAGTTAAAAAAGGAGGCATAATTATGGCTGAAAAATTAGATAAAGTAGATGTTGTCATTGTTGGAGCTGGTTGGGCAGGTGGGATTACAGCTGCTGAATTAACAAAAGCAGGCTACAAAGTTGTTGGGCTTGAACGTGGAAAAGATCAAGAGATAAGCGATTTTGTTGGAGCCAAGGATTCACTCCGTTACGATTCCAGATACGGAATGATGGAAGATAACTCTGTCCAAACAATTACAGGACGTAGAAATGAAGATGAAGAAGCGATTCCTTTAAGAACGCAATCAGATAACTATGAAGGAAGTAATGTTGGTGGAAGTGGTTCACATTGGTCAGGTGTGACACACCGAGCGACAGCATTTGATTTTGAAGTTCGTTCTAAAACAATTGAAAAATATGGTGAAGAAAAAATACCTAAAGATATGTTTTTACAAGACTGGGGTATTACCTATGATGAAATTGAACCATACTATGATAAATTTGAAAAAATGGCAGGAACGTCAGGTGAAGAAGATCCACTGGGTGCTCCACGCAGCTCACCTTATCCAACGCCACCGATGAAAGAAACACCAGCAATTAAATTGTTTAAAGATGCGGCAAAAAAATTAGGCTATCATCCATTCCAAATTCCTTCTGCCAATCTATCTAAACAATATGAAAATCCAGACGGACAAACAATCAATGCCTGTCAATATTGTGCGTTTTGTGTCATGTATGGGTGTGACTTTGGAGCAAAATCAGATCCACTTGTTACCGTTATACCAACAGCATTAGAGACTGGTAACTATGATTTAAGAACACATTCATATACGCGTCGTGTGCTTCATGAAAATGGTAAAGCAACAGGTGTCTTGTACGTCGACATGAAGTCGGGTAAAGAATACGAACAACCAGCTGATGTGGTTATTTTAGCAGCATATACACTATCAAATACAAAGCTAATGTTACTCTCAGATATAGGTGAACCATACGATCCCAAAACTCAATCCGGTGTAATCGGTCGAAATGCCGGCGGGTTCACAGGTTCAAGTAAAGGAACAGCAACAGGCTTTTTTGAAGATAAGAAATTCAACTTAGCAATGGGTGCTGGTGCCCTTGGTGGAACCTTTAGTGATCTAGATAGCGACAACTTAGATACAACAGATCTTGATTTTATCGGTGGTGGG
>CALZEK010000037.1 GCA_945639745.1 uncultured Bacillaceae bacterium | reverse complement strand
AGTACTATAGGAGATTTAACATGATTCAATATAAAACTGCATATTTAACAGTTTTCCAAAGTGAATTATATGAAACAACATCAACAGTTATTGAAGGAAAAGAAGCAATAATATTAGTTGATCCGAATTGGTTACCAAATGAAATAGCAAAAATAAAAGAATATATCAAGTTAAAATTGAAAAACAAACAACTTTATTTAGTAATTACTCATAGTGATTTCGATCATATTATTGGAGTAGGAGCCTTTCCAGAAGCGATTATTATTGCTTCTGAGGCTTTAAAATTAAAGCCAAATAAAAAAGAGACTTTAACTGATATATTTGAATTTGACAAAATATATTATGTAACACGCTCATATCCAATTAAATTTCCGCATGTTAATATCGCAATAGATGAAAATAAAACACAAATCCAACTAGGGGACTTAGAATGTACTTTCTATTTGTCGCCTGGCCACACAGATGATGGTTTATTTTTTTATATTAAAAACTTACAAACGCTTATTGTTGGTGATTATTTATCTGATGTCGAATTTCCATTTATTACAAGTAGCTATCTTGATTATTATCAAACGACACAATTAATGCAAAGGGTCTGTCATGATAATAAAGTTGATTTATTAATTCCTGGTCATGGAAAAGCTACAAAAGATTATCAAAAACGGATTGATTTTACTTTATGGTATTTAGATAGTATAAAGAACAATGAAGATATTGAACAAGAACTTATGAAAAGGTTTCCATTTTATCAAGGAATGAAAGCAGCACATAAAAACAATCTTCTATTAATAAAAGGCAGGGATTGAATTGACAAGTATTGACGATTTTTTAAAGCTTGATTTAAGAGTAGGTACAGTGCTTGAAGCTGAATTTTTTAAAGAAGCAAAGAAACCAGCATTAAAATTAAAAATCGATTTTGGTGACTATGGTATCAAGCAGTCATCCGCACAAATAACTGATAACTATCATCCCTCTGATTTAATTGGTATACAAGTGACAGCAATTGTTAATTTTCCTCCGTTAAGGATAGCAGGATATAAGTCAGAAGTCCTCGTTTTAGGTGCGGTTCCAAGTGATGAGAAAGTTGTATTATTAAAGCCAGATCTGAACGTACCAAATGGAACTAAAATAAGCTGAAATTGTGATAAAGGATGTGTTGAGATGGATAGAAATCAAATTCAAAAGGGAGCAGAAGCTTTTTACTTTCCCGGAAATAAAACAGGCGTATTAGTTATTCACGGATTCACTGGAACAACACAAAGCATGTATGACTATGGTGAATCTTTAGCTGAAGCGGGCTATACGGTTTTAGGGCCAAGATTAACTGGGCACGGCACATTCCCAGAACAGATGGAAATGGCATCTTATTTAGATTGGATTAAAGATGTGGAAGCAGGACTTGAGAAGTTAATGGAAATGTGTGATGAAATTTATATTGCAGGTTTATCTATGGGAGGAACACTTGCATTATACTTAGGTGAACGTTATCCAGACTTAGCAGGAATTATTTTAGTGAATGCTGCAATAGAATTACCTAAAATGACCGAGTATTATGAAGCAAAAAAAGATAAGTCAGAAAGATTTATCCCAGGTATTGGTTCAGACATTAAAAAAGAAGATATTACAGAACTTGCATATGATAAAACACCGATAAAATCAATGGGAGATATTATTGAATTAATGAAGTTAGTAAAAATGAATCTAACTAAGATAACAATGCCCATTCTTATCTTTTCTTCAAATGTTGATCATGTCGTTCCACCAGAAAATTCACGCTCTATTTATAATCAAGTAAGTAGTAAACAAAAGAAATTTATTGAATTAAAAAACAGTTATCATGTAGCAACTTTAGATAATGATAAAGATTTAATTTATTCAAAATCAATCGAATTTTTAAATTCTAAATAATTAAAAAAATAAAAAAATATGTTAAGATATAAATAAAGGAGAGGTAACTATGACAGAAATTAAAAAAGGCAACAAACAATTTTTTATCGGTGAAGATGAAGCAAATGCAATTGCTAAAGTCACATATAAAGATAAAGATACCTCAACAATTATTGTCGACCACACATATGTATCTGAAGAATTAAGAGGTCAAGGTATAGCAGGTAAATTGTATAACACGATTATCGAATATGCTCGCCAGGAAAATAAAAAAATAGTACCAGAGTGTTCATATATTAGAACAAAAATGGAACATAATAAATCAGATCAAGATTTATTGGCAAAATAAGCTAAACAAAGCCTAATAGAAATATTTCTATTAGGCTTTTTTATAGTTAATAATAAGGGTTGTCATAATTAGTTCATAAATAAGGCTAAACATCAGTTGGAAAAGGTCGCATTCATCATATTTTCATAATTGTAGGTTATACTATATTTTAGAGTTAAAGTTTGGAGGGTCTAAATGCCATCGATAACAGTAATAAAATCAATAAGTATATTAATTGCTAGTTTTCTAATCGGTCTTGGATATTTCTATATTCAATCCGAACAATCTAAAAACACACGTAAAAAACAAATAGAAGCTATTTCTTCTTTATTAATTAATCTAGTTATCTATATTTGGTTAGGAAAAATCATTGTTAATTTACCCAAATTTATAAATGATCCTTTAGCTATCCTTGCTTATCCAAGTAATTCAAGTGCTTTTTATGTGGCAAGTTTGTTAGGACTAATTAATATTATAATTAATGTGAGAAATAAAAAAGTGCCATTAAATACATATCTTGAAGCGTTTATCCCTATATTTATTGGTGCTTCACTAATATTTGAATTTATTAATTACATTGATAATGGAACAACAAACACATTGATGTATTTAGTTTTATTAATTGTTATTGTTATCGTTCAAATGATATTTAATGAAAAAATTTCAATCATTAATTTAAATTTAATAATTGTTTTAATTTGGTCAGTCATTAAATTATTGTTAGCATTCTTATATAGTTATACAACGATATTTAATTATATAGTCCATCCGATTTACTTTGTTATCATAATATTAATAGCATTATATTGCTTTAAAATGAAAAGGGATGTGGAATATTAATGGGAATTGAAACAGATACATTTTTACTAGTTGGAATGATATTGGCTTTAGGTGCAGGTGCATTATCATTTCTATCACCATGCGTATTGCCGATATTTCCGGCATATTTATCTTATATTACGGGTGTGAGTGTTAAAGAAATTCAAGATGGACAAAGTAAAGAAGTTCGAAAAAAACTTTTAACACATTCAGTCTTCTTTTTAATTGGTGTTTCACTCGTATTCATCAGTCTAGGTATAGGAGCATCATTTTTAGGTAAATGGTTAAGTGGTATCTTAACGGGGAGTTCAGGAAATTTAATTCAACAACTAGCTGGTATCTTCATTATTGTCATGGGGCTTTTTGTTGGTGGTTGGCTAAATATTAAAACACTAATGAAAGAAAGAAGAGCACAATACAAAAAAAGTAATGTAAGTTATTTAGGAACATTTTTAGTTGGTTTAGGATTTGCAGCGGGATGGACACCATGTATTGGACCGATATTTGGATCGATTTTATTGCTTGCTGCAAGTAATCCTACACAGGGTATCATCTATACTGTGATGTATGTGATTGGATTTGCTTTACCTTTCTTAATACTTACATTCTATATTGGTTCAACTAAATGGATTGTGCAAAAAAGTAATGTCATTATGAAATTTGGTGGCGTCATTATGATATTAATGGGAATTGTGTTATTTACTGGACAAATGCCACGTATTGCAGGGTTCTTATTAGATTTAGTTCAAGATACATGGCTTTCTAAATTAGGATAAGTTTGGAGGATTATTAATGAGAAAATGGATAATAATTGTTGTTATTATAGGTATGTTAGGTTGGACTGGTTGGGAGTTTTATACAAGTCAACAAGAAAAAACAAATATTGAAGACTTAGAAGGCATTCAAGCTAATCCAAATGCAGACACCTCAGATAGTAATTTAGCAGACATAGAAGAAGGACTTGAAAAAGGTGATATGGCACCTGATTTTGAAGTGAAAACAATTGATGGTGAAACAGTAAGACTATCAGATTTTCGTGGGGAAAAAGTAATGTTAAACTTCTGGGCAACTTGGTGTCCCCCATGTCGTGCAGAGATGCCAGATATGCAAAAATTTCATGAAAATAAAGATGTGACAATATTAGCTGTTGATTTATTTGATACAGAAAGTAAAATTGAAGATGTGGAAGAGTTTATCGACGATTATGGTGTAACGTTTAAAGTCTTATTAGATGAAGGTTCAACAATATCAAATAAATATGGTATTCAACCGATTCCAACGTCATATATGATTAATACAAAAGGTATTATAGAAAATATGGCTTTTGGTGCGTTAAACTACGAATTAATGGTACAAGAACTAGATAAAATGGATTAAAAAGTTGAGCGCCTATCTAGGAGTGAAGTGTAATGAAACAGACTATTTTAATTGTTGAAGACGATAAAATGATTAGAAATCTGATAAAGTTATATTTAGAAAAGAATAATTATCACGTTGTTGTTGCAAGTGATGGACACATTGCCAAGGATGTTTATGAAAATGAACATCCTTGTTTAATTGTGCTTGATTTGATGTTACCAAAAATAAGTGGTGAAGAATTTTGTAGATGGATTAGAGAAGATAAAAAAGATAATGACACATTAATTTTGATGTTGACTGCTAAAACACAAACGTCAGATAAAATTGAAGGTCTAAATATTGGCGCTGATAGTTATTTAACAAAACCTTTTGATCCAGATGAATTAATCGCTCAAGTAAAAGCTTTATTTAGAAGGATAAATCACCATTGTAAGCAATTATCATCTGATGGTCTTACTTTGAAACCACAACAAGGCGAAGTATATTTAAGAGGTGAAATAGTTAATTTAACAAAGCATGAATTTAATTTATTACATTATTTAATGAAAAATGCGAATGTTGTATTTTCAAGAGAAGCACTTGTGAGTGAATTGTATTCTTTTCATGAGCAAGATATTTTAGATCGAACTATTGATGCGCATATAAAGAAATTACGTGAAAAAGTAGAAGATATACCAGCTAAACCTAAGCGGATAGTTACTGTACGTGGGATGGGATATAAATATGTTAAATAATAAAAAGCGTGTTTCTCTTCCAAGAGGATTCCTTTGGCGTTTAACATTTTTAAATATATTTATAATTGGCTTAGCGATTAGCTTAAGTGGTTGGGCTGTTTATAATACAGCTTGTTTTTTAGTTGAAGGTATGGGAGGCCTCCCTGACCAAGGTCAACAACAATTTAATGCAACTTTATACCAATATTTACTTGTCTTTACAATCTTAGGTGTACTTTTTAGTAGTGTATTACATTATTACTTTACCAAGCGATTAGTCGGTCCTATCAAGCAGTTAATTGAAGCAACTGAAATCTTAAAAAAAGGTGCCTATCCGTCAGAAATTCAAGTTACATCAAATGATGAAATAGGTGAACTTATTAGTCATTATAATGAATTAACAAAACAATTAAAAGATAATGATTCACAAAGAGAAAGGTTAATCACAAATTTATCACATGAAATTAGAACACCTGTTGCAAATTTACAGGGATACTTACATGCTTTAAAAACAGGCACAATTGAAGGTGATCCCGACTTATATGAATCACTCTACAATGAAGCGAATCGCTTAACATTATTGATTGAACAAATTGATCAAATTAATCATCTTGATACGATTCAATTAAATGATAAAGAGTTAGCTAAATTATGGATAAATGAAGTAATTGAAGAAACATTAAAAATGTTTGAATGGGAATTGGAAAAATCAAATATAGCTTTATCAGTGTCATTACAAGCTAGTGAATTAATTATTCATGAAGAAAGTATCAAGCAATTAGTTAGTAATTTGATTGATAATGCGATTAAGTACAATTATAATGATGCACCGATAAAGGTTACAGGAAACATAGAAAATGATGTTTATAAATTAATTATTGGTGGCACAAGTGGTCCATTAACAAAAAATGAACAAGAAAAACTATTTAACCGATTTTATCGCACCGACCCCTCACGAAATCGACATACGGGAGGAAGTGGGCTCGGTTTATCGATTGTTAAAGATATTGTTAAGTTTCATCAAGGAGAAATCCAAGTTGAGAGTCAAGGTAATTATAATCAATTCATTGTAAGCTTACCTATAAAATAAATTTTTTGTATTGATTACTTGTAGAAAAATAATTTAATAGAGTGTTTAAAGAAGTTGATTCTCCCCACAAAATAAAGGAGTCTAAATTTAAATCATTAAGAATAATAAATGATTGATTTAAGTCAGATTCATTAATCTGGTAATCAATTAAAAACTCATTAAATTCATGCTCATTTACAAGAAATAAATCATTTTTAAAATCAGAAACATCTTCATAATAAGTTAAATAAACTTTTTCTTTTAACATATTTTCCATAGCTAATTTAGATTCAAGAGTCAAATAAACCGTTAATAAGCTCATATTTAAGCGACCTCCTAATTATAGTATTTATCTTATCATATATGAGAAGCACTTGCGTATTTTTCTAAGATAAGCTATGGTTAAACTACAATAAAAATTCTTCGGGGTGGGTGAAATTCCCAATCGACGGTAAAGAAGGAGATAACTTCTGAGCCCGTGACCTGTATAGTATAACAACTATATGGCTGATCTGGTTAAATTCCAGAGCCGACAGTTAAAGTCTGGATGGGAGAAGATTCGTTTTTGATATACTCTTTTTTAGATATATCTCACGAAGATTTATTAACGTGAGATCTTTTTGCATTTCACAAAAAGTTTTGATTTAAGTTTAATAATTATATTTATTAATTCACCCTTATGACCTCTGAATGAATTTTCAGAGGTTTTTTTTATTGTTTAAATAAAAAGAGGAGGGGACGCATTGAATGATTTACATTATATGCAATTAGCTTTAAATTTAGCAAAAGAAACACAAGGTCAAACAAGCCCTAACCCAGTTGTTGGAGCCGTATTAGTTAAAAATAATCAAATAATAGGTCTAGGTACGCATTTAAAAGCAGGTGAAGCACATGCCGAAGTAATTGCAATAGATATGGCCAAGGAAAAATCTAAAAATGCTACACTTTATGTCACCTTAGAACCATGCTCACATGTAGGAAGAACACAAGCATGTGCAGATTATATTGTCCAAAATAACATTGCTAGAGTAGTTGTTGCAATGTTAGATCCTAATGAAAAAGTATCAGGTCTGGGCATTGAAAAAATTCGCGAGGCAGGCATTGAGGTAGAGCTTGGCCTTTAAGCTGATGAGGCAAAAGAAATTAATCAGCATTATTTAACGAGTATGCTCAATCAACGCCCTTATATAACGCTTAAACACGCGATATCATTAGACGGAAAAATTGCTACATCAATTGGAGAAAGTAAATGGATTACATCTAAAGAAGCAAGAATAGATGTCCACAAGGATAGATCCTTACATGACAGTATTTTAGTGGGTATTAATACTGTGTTAGCAGACAATCCGAGCTTAACAATAAGACATATTCATACAGATAAACAGCCGATTCGATTGATTTTAGATACTAATTTAAAAACCCCATTAACCAGTAAAGTAATTACTGATGGTTTGTCAGAGACATGGATATTTGTAAGTAATAAAGTGGACAAAATATCAATTAAAAAATTTGAATATTTTGACAAAATAAAGATTTTCCAACTTAAATCATCCCAAGTAGAGCTTGAAAATGTACTTGATATTTTACATAAAAAAGAAATAAGAAGTGTGTATGTTGAAGGTGGTGCCCAAATCAACGATTCATTTTTACAAGCAGGCTTGATAGATGAAGTTAACACATATATTGCACCGATGCTTATTGGTGGAAAGAATTCACCGACTTCATTTCAAGGAAAAGGAATTAACTATCTTAAAGATGTCTTTCAATTAGAACTTAAATCAGTTAGACAAATTGGTAAAGATATAAAAATCATTTCACAGAAAGAAGGGCAAGTATGTTCACAGGAATCGTAGAAGAAAAAGGTATGATAAAATCAATCAAACAAAATTCAAAACAAGGTTATAAATTTGAAATTATAGCTAAAAAAATATTAGAAGATATCCAAGTGGGCGATAGCATAAGTGTTGAAGGTGTCTGTTTAACAGTGACTGAATTTACTCAACAGTCATTTGAAGTTGATGTGATGCCGGAAACTGTTAAAGCGACGACAATGAAATATTTAAAAGAAACTAACAAAGTAAACTTAGAACGTGCAATGCTATCCACAACTCGACTGGGAGGACATTTTGTTTCCGGACATATCGATGGCCTTGGTGAGATAGTAAGCAAAACACCTTTAGAAAATGCTGTTTACTATCAAATTAAGTTACCCGTTAGCTTATCTAAATATTTAATTAATAAAGGGTCAATTACGATAGATGGCATTAGTTTAACTGTTTTTGAAATAAAAGAAAACACCTTAACTATTTCACTCATCCCGCATACCTTTTCTCAAACAACCTTAGGAAAGAAAAGTCTAGGAGATTTAGTGAATATTGAATGTGACTTATTAGCTAAACATGTAGAAAAACAACTATCATTAAAAAAGGAGACTAATCATGTTTAATACAATTGAAGAAGCAATTACCGATTTAAAAAATAATAAACCCATTATTGTCGTTGATGATGAAAATCGAGAAAATGAAGGTGATTTTGTCGCACTGTCAAATCAAATAACACCAGAAATAATTAATTTAATGATTACAGAAGGTCGTGGTTTGGTTTGTGTATCGATTACTAAAGAAATTAGTGAGCAATTAAATCTAAATGATATGGTAACAACTAATTCAGATCCATTAAGCACAGCATTTACTGAAAGTATCGATTTTGAAACAACAACTACAGGGATTAGTGCATATGAGCGTGCCGATACAATTAAAGCAATGATCGATAAAAAAAGTAGACCAGAGCAATTTAAACGTCCAGGTCATATTTTTCCACTTGTAGCAAAAGAGGGTGGCGTTTTAACTCGTCCAGGTCACACAGAAGCATCAGTAGACTTAGCAAAGCTATGTCAAGCTGCTCCTTCTGCTGTTATTTGTGAAATCGTCAAAGCAGATGGTCATATGGCAAGAGTGCCAGATTTAATTAAATTAGCTCATCGCTTAGATTTAAAAATAATTACGATAGAAGATTTAATCGATTACCGTAAAAGAAACGAAGTTCAAATTAAGCGAGAAGTTGTCACTGATTTACCAACCATCTATGGTGATTTTAAAATTTATGGATATTCTAACTCACTCGATGCTAAAGAACATTTAGCAATCGTAAAAAATGACGATAAACAAGGGTCACTTCCTGTTGTAAGAATTCACTCTGAATGTTTAACGGGAGATGTCTTTCATTCCAAACGTTGTGATTGTGGACCACAGTTACAAGCAGCTTTAAAAATGATTAGTGAATCAGGTCATGGTGCTTTAATTTATATGAGACAAGAAGGGAGAGGAATTGGTTTAATGAATAAACTTAAAGCTTATGCTCTACAAGAGCAAGGATTAGATACAGTACAAGCAAATGAAGCTTTAGGTTTTAAAGCAGATTTAAGAGAGTATGAATTAGCAAGTCAAATATTACACGATTTAAATCTAGCAGAAGTTGAATTGTTAACAAGTAACCCTAAAAAAGTTAATGGATTAATAGAAAATAATATTAATGTCGTAAAAAGAAGTGATATTGATGTAGGTAGACAAGCTGAAAATCTAGCATACTTAAAAACTAAAAAAGAAAAGATGGGACATTTATTTGTCTAAAATAAAGGAGAGATTAATCATGCA
>CALZEK010000036.1 GCA_945639745.1 uncultured Bacillaceae bacterium | reverse complement strand
ACTTCCATCACATGACTCAATGAAGATTGTAAATAAATAATAATTAAAATAAGCAGCAAGAATATAAATAGATAAAAAAAGAGTTTACGCTTTGCTTTTCGCTTGTTCGTTTGTTTCAATTCAACATCTTGTATTTCATCGATTGAAACAATTTTCTTTTTATCCATTCTTTAATCTTCCTTTTATCTCATTTTAAGTTAAATTGTTTCCATCTTTCATTATAGCATATTAGTAGCTTAAAAAAAACAATACTTACACAATTGAATTCAAGTTTATTATCTACTTATTTTAATAATATGTTTAGTGCCAATATATTTAAATTTCAGTTAAGTCTTTTATGCTTTCAATAAATGAATCTCCACGTTCTTCAAATGTTTTATACTGATCCCAACTTGCACATGCAGGTGAGAGTAAAATAACATCCGATTCATTTGATTCTTTATAAGCCTTTTCAACCGCTTCTTTCATTGTATCAACTAAAAAAACATTATTTAAACCTGCTTCCAATCCGATTTGTGCTAATTTTTCTTTAGTTTCTCCAAATAAAACTAATGTTTTCACATTTTTAAGTAAAGGAATAAGTGGTGAAAAATCATCTCCTCGATCTAAACCACCAGCTAATAATATCGTCGGTGATTGAAATGCTTTTAGCGCTTGTTCTGTTGCTAAGATATTAGTCGCTTTTGAATCGTTATAAAAATACCTTCCTTGTTTCATGCAAACAAATTCTAAACGATGCTTTACACCTGAAAAAACCTTTAACACATTTCGAATCGATTGTGTATCTATATTTCTTAATTTAGCTATAGCCACCGCAGCTAATATATTAGATAAGTTATGATCTCCGACCAAAACAATATCCTTAATTCTAATTATTTGTTCGCTTTTAAAATATAGATATTTTTCATCTCTCCAAGCGCCTTCTTTAACTGATGTTTTTATTGAAAATGGTATTAAAGTCGCTTCACTTTTTCGGGCCGCTTTAGCTACTTGATCGTCATCATAATTATATACTAAGAAATCATCATTTGTTTGATTTTTAAAAATATTAGCTTTTGCTTCGCAATATTTTAAAAATGATCCGTGATAATCGATATGTGCTTCGTATAAATTCAACAAAGCAGCAATATGCGGTTTAAATGTTTTTGTACCTTGCAGTTGAAATGAAGACAATTCAAGCAATAAATTATCTTCTGGATTCAAGTCTTCAACTACTTCAATTGAAACAGTCCCTATATTCCCTGCCGTTACTATATTTTCCTTACTCTCTTTAAACATTTCTCTAACGAGAGATGTTGTTGTAGTTTTACCGTTTGATCCAGTGATGCCAATTAATGTTTGCTTACTTAATAAATGATATGTTAATTCTACCTCTGTGATTATAGGTATATTTCTTTTAATCGCTTCAACTAATAAGTCATTACTATAAGGAATACCTGGATTTTTCACAATTAAGTCTATATCTTCCAATAACTCTAACGGATGCGATCCTAAAACAACTTTTATATCTTTTGCTTTTAACTTTTGAACAAGTGGGTCACTTTCCTCTGCCGATAAATCATTTACCACGAGATCAATCTGATGATTATTGAGAACTTTAGCTGTTGCAAACCCACTCTTAGCAAGTCCTAACACTAAAACTTTTTTATAAGGGAAATTAACAAACTTACTCATCATAAGATCACCTCAATTACAATCCCAATTAGGGCAAAATGTAATTACTACACGCCACTCAGACCAGCCACCAAGCTCAAAGTGATGATGTATCGGACTCATTCTAAAGATTCGCTTACCTCTTGTTTTAAATGAGGCGACTTGAAGAATAACCGAGATTGTTTCAATAACAAAAACACCACCAATAATAACTAACAGTATTTCTAAGTGACTTAAAATTGCAATGGCAGCAATTGCTGCACCTAATGCTAGCGAACCCGTATCACCCATAAATATCTTTGCAGGATGCGCATTGAAAATCAAAAATCCTAATAGTGCGCCAACAATCGCTAATGAGTAAGTAATTAAAGTTGTATGATCCATTTGAACACTTGCTAAAATAATAGCAAATGCACCAAATGCTATCGATGCTGTACCTGCAAGTAAACCGTCTAATCCATCAGTTAAGTTAACAGCGTTAGAAGCACCAACTAACATCACAATGACTAATATTGCGTAAAACCAACCTAATTCCCACTCTATATTTGTTCCTGGAATTGAAATAGCTGTTCCGAGGTTATATTGTTTCATTACAAAGTAAAAAATAACAGCAATGACAATTTGTCCTATTAATTTTTGCAATGATGTTAGCCCTAAGTTTCTTTTAAATCCAATCTTAATAAAGTCATCTAAAAAGCCCAATAATCCAAATCCAACCAGAACTAATGTTAACAACCAAAATTCGACATTTAAATTCATTTCAACGTAAAATAGATTAACAATAAATAGACTTATAATTACACTAATAACTATCATTAACCCACCCATTGTAGGTGTGCCAGATTTAGCCATATGTGATTCAGGTCCTTCTTCACGAATACTTTGCCCAAATTTAAGACGTTTTAAATAAGGTATAAAAACTGCTAATAACAAACTCGTTAAAACAAAACTAATAATTAGTATTAATATATTCATTTATTTCCCTCTTTTAATTCTATTATTTTATTTCTTCAACAATTTCCTCTAACTTTATCCCTCGTGACGCTTTAAAAAAGATTAAATTATTTCTTATCGCCTTACTTTCTAATTTACTAACTAATAACTTCTTTTCTATAAAATGCTTAGCATTTATATCAGAATGACTGTTTAGATAATCACTCATTACACTTGAAGTATTACCATATGTATAAACATATTTAATATCTGTATCAATAATTTTTCTAGCTATCTCGATATAATACTTTTCTAAATTTCCTCCTAATTCTAAGATATCTCCTAAAACAAGAATCTTTTTATTATATCCTTTAAGGTTATCGACAACTTCTATACTTGCTTTCATAGATGAGGGTGAAGCATTGTATGCATCATTTATTAAGCTTACCTCATTTTTTCCTTTTATTAATTCGAAGCGCATATCAGTCACACGTACTTGACTTAATCCGTCTTGAACAATTTGATGACTGACATTCAATGCTTCAGTAGCTGCTATAACAAAGCTTGCATTTTGTGCATTGTGATTTCCAAGTAAAGGTATCTGATAAGGTTTATCATTGATCTTAAAAGTCGTTCCTTTTTCAGATAGAGATACATTAGAAATAATATATTCATTTCCTTTAGTATAACCACATTTTATTAAGTTGCCTTTAAAATCGTTTTTTTCTAATAATGGTTCATCTCCGTCTACTATTAATACACTTTCATCATTCATATGTTCAGTAATTTCTAGCTTAGCTTGACTAATACCAGTTCTAGAACCCAAGTGTTCGATATGGGATTCACCTATATTAGTTATAATCGCAATATCTGGTTTAGCTATCTTAGAAAGTAATGCTATTTCACCAAAATCACTCATTCCCATTTCTAGAATAAGAACTTCGGTGTCTACACTCATACTTAAAATAGTTAATGGCAAACCAATATGATTGTTATAATTACCTTCAGTTGCTTTAGTTATATATTGTTTGTTTAAGGCAGCATTTAATAAGTCTTTTGTTGTTGTTTTTCCATTTGATCCTGTAATTCCAATAACTTTAGGATTTATGCGATTTCTATATGCTTGTGCAAGTGTTTGTAATGCTTCTAACGTATTATCTACTAAAAACAGCGATACCTCTTTAGGTATTTTATCTGTAGGCTTTTCCTTATTCCAAATTATTGCTATTGCGCCATGCTTTATTGCTTGTTTAACATAATCATGTCCGTCAAAATTCTCACCTTCTAACGGAATAAACAAACTATTAGTTAGTAAATTTCTACTATCTGTACTTACTGATTCAATTTCGATTTCTTCACTTTCTAATTCAACTTTATGTTCTGGAAAAATTTCCATTAACCATTTTGTATTAAACATTTTAGATTAAACCCCTATTCATATTCTAACTTAATTGATTATATCAAATTTAAATATTATTCATACAGATATTTATTAAGTTTTGTTTACAAAAATAGCTCCAACTTATTACGCTGAAATAACGTCAAGTTGGAGCTTAATTTACTCTGTCAAAAAGGTTTACTCAATTCAATCTTAAGTTTGGTTTGTTTAGTGATTTTTTCACTTACTTTTATATTTTGCTTTGTAACAAACCCATCTCCTTTTGCTTCAATCGGTATATCAAGTATTTGTCCAAGTTCTAACACTTCACGTTTTGACCATCCTGTTAAATCTGGCATTGTTGGTTGACTTGTAATTAACATAACAGTATTATTTCGTAATAATTCAGTAGATTCACTTACAGTACTTGCTATAATTTTATCTCCATCACCTATTAGTTTATAATGAATATTTAATTGTTTTAGTTTTTTTTCTACATCTTTTGTTTTTTCATCTAGCACTTTTGGCATTGCTATTGCTTCTATTTCACCTTCATTAGTTTTATCAGGTTCAATATTCAAATATTTCAAGCTGTTGCTCATAACTCTTGTAAAAATAAGTGATGTTACATCTGATCCAACTTGGGTATCTGTTAGTTTAGGTTGCGTTACAGAAACGTGCATCATTAGTTCTGGATTATTTTTTGGCGCCATACCTAAAAATGAAAATAAGTAATTTTCTTTTCCTTTTAAGTATCCACCCTCCGGATCAGGTATTTGAGCTGTCCCCGTTTTTCCAGCAACGGAGTAATCATTTATTTGAAATGATTTACCTGTTCCTCCTTCGCCATTAACCACATCACCTAACAACTTTAATACATGATTTGCCGTTTCTTTTGAAATCGGTTCGCTTACTGTTGAAGGTTTATTTTCTTCTACAACTTCTTCTGTTGATGGATTAATGATTTTTTTAATCACGTATGGCTTCATCATTTTACCATTATTAGCTATTGCTGTAGCTGCTTTTAATTGTTGAATAGGTGTCATTGTACTTCCTTGACCAAAACCAGTGGTTACTTTTTCAATTGGGTAATTAAACATAATTTTTCCTTTATTTTCACTAGGTAAATCAATTTCAGTTTTCTTATCAAAATCAAATGCTTTTAAATATTTCATATAAGTATCAGGTGTTAATTTTTCCCATACCAATTTAGCTGTTGCAACGTTTGAAGATCTTCTAAATCCTTCATCATAAGTAATCTTGCCCCATCCTCTACCTTGGTTATGATCGTTGATTGCTCTTCCTTTATCATCAATCTGATAACTACCTGATTCAAATGTTTCAGTACCATCATAGACACCTGATTCTATTGCTGCCGCCCAAGTAAACATTTTCACGGTTGAACCTGGTTCAACAGGTGTCGATATCACATCATTATACCAATTATCAACTTCATCGGGTTGATTTGGATTGTAACTTGGTCGATTACTCATTGCAATTACTTCACCTGTTTTAGGATTCATAATAGTTGCAGTAATTCTTTCTGGCTCATAAATCTCTACTACATCTGATAAAACATCTTCCAATAATGTTTGTATTTTTTGGTCAATAGTCAAATATATATCATTACCATCTTCAGGTTCACTGATTATTTCTTTGGAGTTTAATGGTTTTTTATTAAACTTGTCTCTTTCAAACGATAAATGTCCGTCTTTTCCTTCTAAAATTTCATTTTTAACTTTTTCCATTCCTACAATACCAGTTATCTTATTTTCTTTTGTTTTTTCATCTGGTCTTGCAAAACCTATGATGTGAGACGCAAACGTTCCATTTGGGTAGTATCTTGTTGAATCTTCCATAAAATAAATACCAGGTATGTTTTCTTTATCTATTTCATTTTTAGTTGTTTGTGAAATGTTTTTACCTTTAGAACCAAATTCTATTTGAAATTGCCGTTCATCTTCTGATAAGTCCTCATTTTTTTTAAGCACTTTTGTAAGTTTTTCTTCAACTTCTTTTGCATCGATATCTAAATATTTAGCTAGTTTATTAGCAGTTTCTTTGGGGTTGTCTACATGCAAAGTTTCGTCTTTATATTGAGAATATGATGAATCAACTACCGCATAAATACGAAAAACAGGCCTGTCATATGCTAACATGACGCCTGCATTATCGTAGATTTTACCACGCTCTGCTTTTAATGGATAGCTAACTTTCCTTTGATCTGCTGCCCAATTTTCAAGTGATACATCGTTTACTTCACCCTTAGCTTGAATATAGAGAAACCTACCCGTAACGGCGATAAATAAAACTAAAAAAATGACAAAAAAGAATATTATCATCTTTATTGAGTTAGCCTTTCTCTCCATTTAATTACCACCTTACTTAATCGTTTACTCTATTAGCTTGTTTAACTTCAGCGTCTTGAACTTTTAAGCCTTTTTCTTTAGCAATCTTTGTAATTCTTTCAGGACGACTTAGTTCTTTAACTTCAAATGTCAGTCCTTCATTAATATATTGCTGGTTTTCTACTTTCCCTTCAAATGTTTGAAGCTGTCTATTCATTGTGTCAGATTTCGAAGCGTAAGACACTATATAGGCACTAACCACGATTAATAAAATACTAAATGCTATGTATAAATATTTTTCGCCTTTACTTAATCCTTTTTTTATGTTTTTCTTCGTGTATATTTTTTTATGCTTTGTCTGCTCACGATCGACTTCTGGCGTTGTCTGATGTGTAGTCCATTTTCTTATCTCGCTCGAATTCATTATTTTCTCCACCCTTCATCATACGTAAACGAGTCATCCCATTGATATTTCTTTTCAACAATTCTTAACATGGCTGAACGCGAACGCTTATTTTCACTTACTTCATCTTCAGTGGGTAAGATTGGTTTTCTAGTTATTAATTTAAATGGTGCTTCAAAACCATCAGGAATAATTGGCATTCCTCTTGGTACAGGTTTTTGTGTTGTCCATTTTTTAAATGCCTGCTTACATATTCTATCTTCTAAAGAATGAAATGTAATAACAGCTATCCTTCCGTCTATAGAAATAACTTCTGCTGCTTGATGAAGAGACTTATTAAATGCGTTTAACTCATCATTAACAGCGATTCTAATTGCTTGAAATGTTCGCTTAGCTGGATGTCCTCCTGTGCGTCTTGCCGCTGCTGGTATGCCAGCTTTAATTAATTCAACTAATTCAAATGTTGTTTCAATTTTTTTCGCTTCACGAGCTGCCTCGATTTTCCTTGCAATTTGTTTAGCGAATTTTTCTTCACCATAGGTAAACATAATTCTCACTAAATCTTCATATGACCAATTGTTTACAACTTCATATGCTGAGAGTTCACTTGTTTGATCCATTCGCATATCTAATTTCGAATCATATCGGTAACTAAATCCACGGCTGCCATCATCTAGTTGAGGCGAAGATACACCTAAATCATAAATGATACCATCTACATGGTTAATATTATTTTCAAGTAGTTTTTCTTTTAATTGACTAAAGTTAGCATGTATTAACAATTTTTGTCCTGGTGTATCTTTTAAGTTTCTTTTAGCTTCTGTTAATGCTATTTTATCTTGATCAAAACCAATGAGCATACCGTCATCATTTAACTGATTAGCTATTTCTTTTGCATGACCTGCTCCACCTAAGGTACAGTCAATATAGGTACCATTTGGTTTTACATTAATACTATTTACTAATTCAGTTTTTAAAACACTTTCATGTTTAAACATATACTCACCTTTTCTTTTAAAAAACATTTTAAATATCAAAATCTAATAAATTTTCTGCGATATCACTAAATGATTCTTCTGAATCTAAAAAGTAATTATCCCATAATTCCTTAGACCATAATTCAATTCGTTCTGAAACACCTATTATGACACATTCTTTTTCTAATTGTGAATACGTTCTTAGCGGTTGTGGTAAATTTACTCGACCCTGTTTATCTATTTCACATTCTACTGCTCCAGAAAAGAAAAAACGAGTAAAGGCACGAGCATCTTTTTTAGTTAATGGAAGTTTCTTTAATTTTTCTTCAAGAATTTTCCATTCAGATAAAGGATATGCAAATAAACAGTTATCAAGACCTCGGGTAATGACAAACGTTTCTCCCAAGCTGTCTCTAAACTTAGCTGGAACAATGACTCGTCCCTTAGCATCTAAATTATGTTCATATTCACCCATAAACATTTATCTCACCACTTCCTAAAAATATCTTACCACAATTCACCACAATTCACCACCGAATTTCTGCTAATTTAATTTTTATTTTTATTCCTCAAACTATTGCCACTAAAGGTACGAGCAGGTGTTCTCATTTTTGTCATTTTAGATTATACGAACTAATTCAAATAAAAAACAGCCCTTAAATTTGGGCTGTTTTTTAAAGTCTTACAATGAAATGATCTTCTTCAAATGTAAATGGCAAGTTAATTATTTCTTGTAGAATTTCAAATCCGTTATCATTTATAAGTAATAATGGATTAAAAACTCTTTCTTGTAATCCATTATCAGGATATAAATAACTTGTTATTAAATCATATTCATCAATTTGTTTTTTATATTTATGATTTACTTCTCTTAACAATCTTTTTTCTAAAAACTCAGTTGTTTCATAAATTTTATTAAGATTCGTTTCAGCTAACTGCTTTAAATCTTCACCTAAATCAGTGGCTATTCCCTGAAGTGGTAAATGTAATTTTTCGATGCTTTTATTCATTTCTGCAACTAATAATTCAATCGGAGCACTTGTTTGATTACTCAACCAATTAAGCTTTAAATGATTTACGCCTTGATTAATCGCTTCCGTTAAATCAATTTTATTTTTTTCTAATATTTTATCAAGTGTTTGAGGAATATAAGTTATTGAATACCTTGGCACAACGGGAGGCATTTCTAGGCCTACTTCTTTAAATGCTCCTTTTAGGCTAGCCCAGTAACTAATCTCCCCATATCCTCCTATAAATGCTAGTGTAGGAAATAACCATTCTTGCATTAAAGGTCTTGTCACAACATTATTGCTTAGTCGATGTGGGGAATGCTTTGCGATTTCAACAAGTTCTGCTGTTGACAAATTAATCTCTTGATTTTTCCCTTGCCATAAATCATTGGCAGTTTTCTTTAATAAAATTCGCTCACCATGATTGTCATGATAAAATAAATGACCGTCATTTTCTTCAGCATCCAAAGAGATTGAGTAATTGTTTTCTTGTAAAGAGCGTAACGAGTTAAAAACACTTTTTGCAATTAATTCTTGATTTTCAATTAAATTTATAAAATATTTAGATTCTAAGTTTCTTAATAATTGATGTCCTGAATCGACTAAAACAAGACCTGTGTTTCCAAATAATTTATTAATTAATTTCGCGAAGAAATCAACATAGGTTTTAGAGTCTTTTAATATTTGTAGAAGTTCTTGATAAACCATTTTTGAATGATATGATTCATTTAGCTCTAAATAAATGTTTGCTAACCATTTTTGAACTTCTTTTGAATCAAGATTTATTTCACTAATTGATTGTTTAATTTCTGGAATTTGTTGAACAGTATGTTTTTCAATGCCTGTTTCTGTTTTTATATTTACATGATTAATTTCATCAAAATCGTGGTCTTCTCCTGCAATCCAAAAAACAGGCACAACAGGACGCTTTAGTTTTTCTTCTTCTTGTTTTGCTAATTTAATAATTGAAATAATTTTATTAATAGAATATAAAGGTCCGGTAAGTAAACCAGCTTGTTGTCCGCCAATTACTACAACAGAATCATTAAATTCCAGTCGTTTAATATTTTGATATGTTGCTTTATCAGCTCCCCAAGCTTCATTCATTTCCATTAAAACTTTAACCAAATCTTTTCGCTGATAGTTATTGTTAT
>CALZEK010000035.1 GCA_945639745.1 uncultured Bacillaceae bacterium | reverse complement strand
TCATTAAATATGATTGTTTGGTTTTTAGTTGTTATTAGTGGGATGTTATTTGGAATCTTCTTCTACATGATGAATGTTCAAAAAATAGGGCTTTATGGTATTTTAAAAGCAATTGGTGTAAAAACAAGTATGCTATTTAAAATGATGTGGACGCAAATGTTTATTATTACAACGATTGCGCTAGCCTTATCGATTGGAATGAGTCAATTGTTTTCAAACTTTGCACCAGAAGGTATGCCGTTTCACTTACCATTTGCAACATCAGCAACACTCGCAGTTGTCTTTTTAGTGATTGGATTTATCGGTGCAACATTATCAGGCATTCAAATTAAAAGAATTCAACCACTACAAGCAATTCAACAAGGAGAGGTATAAAAATGACGCAGTTTAAAATAGATAATTTAACAAAAAACTTTCAAAATGGTGAAGTAGAAGAACAAGTATTAAAAGGTATCGACCTTAAATTAAAAAAAGGTCAAGTAACAGCGTTAGTCGGTGCGTCAGGTTCAGGAAAAAGTACTCTACTAACAATTGCAGCCGGACTTCAACCAGCAACAGGTGGTGATGTTATTTTCGAAGGAAATAACTTATCAAAGATGAAACAAGATGACATACGTGAAATCCGTGCTGAAGAGTTTGGCTTTATCTTTCAAGCTTCACATCTTGTCCCTTTTCTAACCTCAGAAGAACAATTAGTCCTGATGCTTGATGTTGCTAATTCTAAATTGAGTAAAAAAGAAAAACGAGCAGAAGCAAGACGGGTATTAAAGCTAGTTGGCATGGAAGATAGGAAAGATGCGTATCCAGCTTCGCTTTCAGGGGGAGAAAAGCAACGCGTCGCTATCTCACGCGCAATTATTCATAAACCAGCGATGTTATTTGCAGATGAACCAACGGCAAGCCTTGACTCCAAACGCTCAAAAGAAGTGATGCAATTAATTCAAGATTTAACACGTCAATTAAATATTACAACATTACTTGTGACACATGAAGAAGAGATGTTGAAATTTGCTGATCAAATTATTACAATGAAAGACGGATTGATTAAAGAAGAACAAATCACCGCATAAAAAAAGCTAGCCAAGTTTTTTGGCTAGCTTTTTTAGATTATTAGTCTACGTAACGATCAATTAAATCAGTAAATGCATCGACAAATGTCTGAAGGAATTGAATGGTATCATCGTTGTTAATTTTACCATTTTCATCTAAAATCTTTGTAACATTGGCAAGATAAACCTCAGGTTGTTGAACAAGTGGCATATCAAGAAAAACAAGTGACTGACGTAAATGATGATTAGCACCAAAACCACTTAGATTACCTGGTGCATTACTAATGATTGCCGCAGGTTTTTCTTTCCAAGCACTGTCTGTCACTGGTCGTGAACCAATATCAATTGCATTTTTTAATACACCAGGCACTGAACGGTTATATTCAGGCGTAACGAATAATACTGCGTCACATTTTTTTACTTTTTCGCGGAAAGTTACCCAAGGATCAGGTACATCGTTATCTTCATCTAAAGCTTGATTATATAAAGGTAAGCTCCCGATTGAGATAAATTCTGTTTCATATTTATCAGGAAATAGTGTTGCAACATTTTTTGCAATTTTTTTCGAATATGATTCATGACGTAATGAACCTACAATAACAGCTATTTTGGCCATTTTCCTTCACTCCTTTAAAATTATCATACCATTTTATTATATAGCAAGCTTACTTGTCGGTCAAAATCAGTTTTAAATGATAAGTCACTGTTATTGACAGTAACATACCCCCTAATGTATGATTCAACTTGAATCATACATTAGGGGGTATTTAAGTGTCGAAATTTCGTCAAGCTATGCACACGCCAGCCATTATCTTATTATTTTTAGCTAGACAAGTAACATATGGAGGGGATTTATTAACGAGACTTGAAGAAGAATTACCACATAATTTAATTGATAGTCCGAGTTTGTATCGCACCTTAAAGAAATTAGAAGAACAAGGAGCTGTCAAGTATAGGTGGTACAAGCAAACAGAACGTCGAAGTGTAAAATATTATAAATTAACAGACATGGGTTATGAAAAACTAGCACAATTCTATGAAGATATTCAATTACGTTATGATAATTTAGCTTTATTTATTCAACAATATGAATCATTAAAGGAGAATAAAGATGATTAGTGGGATAGTTTTATATAGCATTGCTCTTGTTTTAATTGGTGTTTCATTTATTAAAGATCGAAAACGCACATTTCAAGCCCTCAAAAAAGCATTCATGGTATTTAAAAATTTATTGCCAGAAATACTTACAATTATGTTATTTATCGGTTTATCACTTGCTATTTTAACACCAGAAAAAATATCAGTTATTATTGGTGAACAATCAGGCGTTTTAAGTGTGATTGGTGCGACAGTTATTGGTTCACTTGCTTTAATTCCGAGTTTCATCGTTTTTCCTTTAGGTGCAACATTATTAGAAAATGGAGCAGGCTATCCGCAAGTAGCAGCACTCGTCTCATCACTAATGGCGATAGGTGTCATTTCTTATCCCCTGGAAAAGAAAATGTTTGGGACGACTTTTGCATTGACACGCAATATAGGAGCGCTTGTTTTTTCAATAATTTTTACAATAATAATATGGGTGGTTATGTAAATGCAAATACTTAAAAGATATCGTTGGTTTTTATTATTAGTTATGATTTTTTTAATTATTTTGGGTTTTCAAAAATCAATTGCATTTGATGCAATTAAAATAACAGGTGATAGCTTACTAAGTATGTTGATGTTATTGCCACCAATTCTTATATTTGTTGGTTTATTAGATACATGGATTTCTCAAGAAACAATTATGAAATATCTAGGTGATGAATCACGCTTTTTAAGTGTTATTCTTATTTTTTTGCTCGGTTCAATTGCTGCAGGTCCACTGTATGTTGCTTTCCCAATAGCTTTATTATTACTTGAAAAAGGCGTTCGCACTCAACTTGTTGTCTTTTTCTTAGGGGTTTGGGTTGTCGCAAAATTACCGATTATCTTATATGAAACAGTTGCCCTTGGATTAGTTTTCACAGTTATTCATATTAGTTTAGGCTTAGTATTTTTCTATTACCTTGGATTTTATATTGAAAAGAAAGTTAAAAAGCTCCCCGAAAATTTATCTATTGAATGAAATAACCCTCTCAGCTTACCAGACTGAGAGGGTTTTAATTTGAATTACCACAATTAACTTTCGGTTTACCAAGCCGAAAGAATTAAAATTTGAATTACCAGAATTACCTTATTTTATTGCATTAAGATACAATTCATTCACTTTATCCCAATTTACCGTATGCCACCAGTTGGTGACGAATTCAGGTCTGCGATTTTGATATTTTAAATAATAAGCATGTTCCCAAACATCAATTACGAGTAATGGTGTTTTATTCACAGCAAGAGGTGTATTTTGATTAGCAGTACTCATAACAGATAAATTTTTGTCTTCATCAATCACAAGCCAACCATAACCACTTCCAAATCGAGATATAGCAGCATCTGATAATTCTTTTTGAAAATTATCAAATGTTTTAAAATATTTATCAATTGCTTTAGCTATATCAAAAGTTGGTTCGCCGCCACCTTTAGGAGTCATTACTTCCCAAAATAAACTATGACTAAAATGACCACCACCATTATTTTGAATCGGGGTTTGGATTTCTTTAGGTAGCTGATCTAAATGACTTAATAAATCAATTAGGGATTTATCTTTTAAATCATCATAAGCTTCTAAAGTTGCGTTTAAAATCTTTACATAAGTTGCATGATGACCTCCATGATGAACTTCAAGTGTTCTCGCATCAATATAGGGTTCAAGTGCTTCAAGGTCATATGGTAACTTAGGCAAAATAAACTCTGACATGATTTTCCTCCTCTCATATGTTTCTAATAGCTATAAATGTTGCGTACGTACAACATATAATAAAAATGAATCTGAGTCAACCGATAAGTAAAAAGTCATGTTAGGATTTTGTTAATATTGAACATTTAATAAAATAAATCATGAAAACGCTTAACTTATTTTATTAAATGATATAGAATAAGAAATATGACTGGAAAAAGTTGTTAATTAATATACATAATAATAAAAATAAAAATACATTAAAAGGGGGAGGAAGATGGATTATATAAGCTTAGCTATTGAAGCGAAAAAGAAGAAAGATTTTAATTTAGCAATTAAATATTACCAAAAACAAATTGTTAAAAAAGGCGTAACGATTAAAGTTTTACAATCAGCAGCTAAAACATACTATTTAAATAAACAAAAAGATTTAGCCCTACAATTTTATTTAGCTTCTGCTCATTTATATTTACATTTAGAATTTAAAAAATTTAAAAAAGGCGATGAGTATGTCCGTGATTTGCTTGATGCAGTCCCTAAAGATAAAGCGAATCAATTTCCTCATATGATTGGCGATTTACTCTATTACACGGCTGCCTTACCAAAACATGTAGGTCACACATATTTAGATGATAAAGAAGTATTTAAACAAGAACCGGATTTTAAAGATTATGCTGAAATTTATTACGCGCAAATATTAGGAGATGGTTCGGTTCAGTCTAAGTTTGAAAGTATCCGAATCACACCTAAAGAATTTGAAGATATTGAATTAAATCGTTATATCCCCATGGGTTATCAAGTTTTACGTAACCAAATTTATTGGGATAAAATAGATGAAGTTGAAGTACTGAGATTATATATTGTTTAATGATATTACATATGAAAAATGTCGCACTTAACATGGCGTTAAGTGCGACATTTTATTTGGTTGATTCGCTTAATAAATCAATTGCTAGTTCATTTTTACGGACTTCACGCTTAAAAATATATTCACCATGACGAATCGACATAAGTACTTCAGCTCGTTCACGAATCGCCTCGTATGGATCTTTAGCATCTAAGACGATGAAATTGGCAGGCTTTCCTTCTTCAATGCCATATGCGTCATTCACACGCATGATATTTGCGCCATGATAAGTGATTAAATCAAAGGCTTTATTTATTTCATCAATATGTGTGTAATGTGCTAAATGGATGCCGTTATCTAAAATATTCATCATATTTCCATTACCTAATGGATACCAGTAATCAGCTATTGAATCTTGGGCGAATGCCACGTTATTTCCATTAGCAAGTAACTCTTTCACGCGTGTGAGTCCGCGACGTTTAGGATAGGTGTCACCACGCCCTTGAAGATGAGCATTTTCAGTTGGACAAGAAATAAAATTGATTTGTGACTCTTTAAATAGCCCGAGCATTTTATTAGCATAACTGTTTTCAACTGAGCCAAAACTAGTTGTATGACTTGCTGTAGTGTATTTCCCATAATCTTTTTCCATCACAAATGCATTTAATACTTCTAAGAAGCGGCTATTTGGATCATCATTTTCATCACAATGAATATCAATCATCACATTGTATTTAATCGCTAAATCAACAATGCGTTTGAGTGATTCAACCCCGTGCTCATAAGAAATTTCAAAGTGTGGAATACCACCAAGAACATCAGCCCCCATTTCAAGTGCTTTAATCATTAAAGCTTCAGCTCCTTGATATCTAAAGAAGCCCTCTTGAGGAAAGGCAACAAGTTGTATAGTAACAATGTCTTTTAATTCTTCACGCAGTTTAATTAAAGCTTTCATACCTGTTAAATTTGGATCGGTAATATCGACATGTGTCCGAATGAATTGGACTCCGTGATTCAATTCCTTTTGAATCCCTTTAAGTGCACGTTCACGAACCATCTCTTCAGTGAGTGATTTTTTATTATCACTCCAGCGCTGAATGCCTTCAAACAATGTACCAGAAATATTCGCATTACCTTCACCAAGACCTGAGAATATATAATCAAGATGAAGGTGTGGATCAACATAAGGCGGTAAAACAAGACGACCTTCTAAATCAATCACTTCATCAGCTTCAGGTAAGTTATTACCAACTGCTTTAAACTGACGATTTTCAATTAGAATTTCATCTGCTTCGCTATTTCCATATATATGTGCATTTACGTATTTTTTAATCATGATTACCCTCTTTTCTTTCTGGTTTATTAAATATTTGTATAATTGAACTTGCAATATAACCGATCACAAAAACATCGACTAATTTTTGAACAATGTGTTGAGCGACGGTGATATAATTTAACCATGAAATATGTGTGGTATCAATACATAGCTTCTTAATATATGGCACATTGATATTTTGATAAATAGTACTGTGACTTATAAAAGAATCACTCATGAGATTAGGGAAAGCGGTATTTAAAGCAAATTGTAAATTTTCTTTATGTATTAAATAGTCTAAAGACAGATCTTGAAGTATGAAAGCAACTACACCGTAGATCAAGCTGAAAATAAGAACAGGCGAAATTAAAATAATAATAGTGTAACTCATTATTTTTACCGATAATTGTCTCATTTCATTTTTATTAGATTGATTCACAAGTATTTCTAATTTATTTATTGATTTGTAAGTGTCAGTTAAAGTATATCCCATTAATTTAAATATGAATATAATAAGGGAAAAAATATACATAAACACCAAAAAAATTACTAAGTAGACAATCCATCTTTCAATTATCTCAGGATGCGAAGCGTAATTAATAATACTTAAAGTCAATGTAATAGCAATGATAATAATAAATAAATAGAAAATAATCTTAAATAAATTTAGAAAGATAAATCTAAAAAAACCTCTGAAATCTTTTGTCAGCCATTGCTTAACACGCAAATAAATGGGATAAACTATTTGCCAAATAGGAGTTAAATATTTTAGATTAGTTAATTTACGTAGAGAAGATCTGATAAATGAACGAGTTTTTTCTGAATCGACTATATACAAAAAAAGATAGAATAAAATGAAGCTAGCAGACAGCCAAATCAATAAAATCAATATATTGACAATCCATGGTAATGACAAATTAAGAAAATTCATTATTCTACCTCCTCCAAACCTGATTTTTAAAACTCATCATATCATATAAGTCTTTAATTGATAATGCTTATTTAGAGAGCTATACTTAAACGAGAATGAACCCAATAAGAAAGTAGTGATATATATCGTTAAGCTTGGGATTTTAGATTATGCGCAAATTGATGAAGGAAGTCATGCAATAGAAGCATTAAATAATACAATAGAACTTGCTCAACTAGCTGAAAAATTAGGCTATACTCGCTTTTGGGTGGCTGAACATCATGATGTGCCAGCCTTTGCCAGTAGCTCACCTGAAATGTTAATGATGCGACTTGCTGATGCGACAAGTAAGATTCGAATTGGATCGGGTGGTGTGATGTTACCACATTACAGTCCTTATAAAGTTGCTGAAAACTTTAGAATGCTTGAAGCATTTCATCCAAATCGGATTGATTTAGGTGTTGGTAATACAGTTGGGACACCCCTTGTTAATCAAACATTAAATGAAAAAAAAGAACAAAAATTAAATTATGGCCAAGCGATTGAAGATTTGACTCTTTATTTAACAGATCAAATAGATTCAACGCATCGATTTGCAGGTATCACAGCAAATCCAGTCATACCAACGACACCTCATATGTCAGTTTTATCAACAAGTGTCAGACGCGCACAAATGGCTGCGGATCTTGGTATTGGCTACACACTCGGGATATTTCCTTTGCTGAATGAGCGGATGTTTGAAATAGGTATTCATGCAACAAAGACCTACCGGGAAGCATTTAAACCTTCACAATTTTTATCAGAACCAATTGTCTCTATTTCACCCTTTGTTGTGATTGCCGAAACAAATGAAGCAGCAGAAGCATATGCAGAAGCGCTTGATTATTGGTTACTTGCTCTAGATAATTTCAGTTATTACAAAGCATTTCCATCTGTTGAAACGGCTAGAGCGCATTATTATACAGAAAAAGAGCGCGAAAGCATTCAAGCAAATCGAAAACGTATGATCGTAGGCGATAAAAAAAGTGTCCGTAATCAATTAGATCTATTAATTAACACATTTGGGGCAGATGAAATTCTTTGTATTCCATTAATGCCAGGATTCAATACACGTAAACAAGCAATTAAACTCTTAGCAGAAGCATTTAATGATTAAATGCTGCTAAGAGTTTTTTATTTTTAAAGAGATAGTTGAGCGTAGCATTAGAGGATAAATTATGCTAATATTGTAATACTTTAGATTATAATCTGACAAATCAGATTATTCTAAAAAATTAAAGGGGGAATTAAATTGAAAAGATTTAAATACATATTAATGGTGTTAGGCATATTACTAATTATTAGTGCATGTTCATCGAATGATGATGAAGCAAAGGAATCATCAGAAAACGATGAAGCGGAAGAATTAAATTTAGAAATGTCAGTGACAACAAGCGAGACGTCGACTTGGTTTTTAGGTGCTGAAAAACTAGCAGAAGATATTGAAAAAGAAACGGATGGACGTATAACTATCGATGTATTTGCAAATGAACAACTATCAGGTGGTGATTCGGGTAAAGCTGTTGAATTATTATCTAAAGGTAATATTGATTTAACATTTAACTCAACGATTATTTACTCAGTATTAGATGATCGTTTTGGCGTTGCATCAGCACCATTTATCTTTGATGACTTAGAAGATGCAGATGAAGCATTTAATGGTAAGGCTGGTGAAATGTTAGAAGAAGTTGTACGTGAAAAAAATGTCGAGCCATTAGGTTATGGAGAAAATGGTTTTAGACAAATAACAAATGGCGTCAAAGAAATTAAAGGTCCAGAAGATCTTGATGGCCTTAAAATTCGTATTCCAGGAATTACAATGTATACAGATTTGTTTAGAGCACTAGGTGCTGATCCAGCAACGATGACATTCTCAGAAGTATTTACAGCGCTACAACAAGGTACAATTGATGGTCAAGAAAATCCAATTGACGTTATTTACTCATCTAAACTAAATGAAGTACAAGATTATATTACTATGTGGAACTATTCATATGATCCACTTGTCTTAGGGATTAATAAAGATTTATATGATTCATTAAGTGAAGAAGATCAAGCATTATTTAAAGAGCTTGGAAAAGAAGCAGCAGCTTATCAAGTAGAAATAACACGTGAACGAGAAAAAGAACAAATTGAAGAATTAGAAGAAGCAGGCTTGAATTTCTATTACCCTAATGAAGAAGAAATTGAAGCTTACCGCGAAGCAGTTGAACCTGTTTTTGAAAAATATGAATCAATTTGGGGTGAAGATTTACTCGATGCATTTAAATCTTAATTAGAAAAGGTGGTAAATATGAGTAAGTGGCTTGGTAGATTGGAAGAAGTAATTGTAGTATTTACCCTCTTAACAATGTCAGTTATAGCCTTTATAAATGTAATCACAAGAAACTTTTTTGATATCTCACTTGCTTTTACAGAAGAAGTAACAGTCAATTTATTTGTATTTCTAACATTTGTTGGAGCAGCCATAGGTGTGCGTTTACACGCACATCTTGGTTTTTCTTTAATTTTAGAGAAAGTCTCTTCTTTGTTAAGACGGGTTTTAATTGGTTTTATAGGACTTATATCGGTTATCTTTTTTTTAATTATCGTTTATTATGGGATTGACATGATGCAATTTCAAATGAAAATTAATGCAACAACACCGGCACTGGCTTGGCCACGTTGGATCTTCTCCATGGCATTACCGATTGGTGCAGGATTATGTGCATTTCGGACAATTGAAGCAACGTTTAAAGAATGGAAAAGTCTTTCTGTAAAAGGAGAGGATACTTTATGAATGCTCTTCTTTTATTTGTTATCTTTTTTGGTTTAATTTTTATTGGTTTTCCGATTGCTATCTCACTCGGTGTTTCTTCGATTGTGATTTTATTTTTAATTGATGGCATGATGGGATTAAACATTATTGCTG
>CALZEK010000034.1 GCA_945639745.1 uncultured Bacillaceae bacterium | reverse complement strand
CCCATATTGACTGGTTGTTGTACCTAATACTTCTTTTGCGATATGAGCTACCATATTTTCAGTTAATTCCATAATATCTTGATAATCTGCATAAGCTTCATATAATTCTATCATTGTAAATTCAGGATTGTGTCTTGTTGAAGTTCCTTCATTTCTAAACACACGACCTATTTCGTAAACTTTTTCCATTCCTCCAACAATTAAACGTTTTAAATGAAGTTCAATAGCTATACGAATATAAAGTTCCATATCTAATGCGTTATGGTGCGTTTGAAAAGGTCTTGCTGTTGCTCCACCAGGAATAGAATGAAGCATAGGCGTTTCAACTTCTAAAAACCCTTGATTATTTAAATAATTTCGCATTGATTGAATTATACGGCTTCTTAAATAAAAGGTTTCCCTACTCTCTTCATTAGTAATTAAATCTAAATATCTTTTACGATAACGTAATTCAATATCTTGGAGACCATGATATTTATCTGGTAAAGGTCTTAATGACTTCGTTAATAGAGTAAATTCTTTTACTTGTATAGATAATTCACCTACATTTGTTTTAAACATGATACCTGTAACTCCAACAATGTCGCCTATGTCAACTGTTTTATATAGTTCATATGCCTCTTCACCAATCTCATCTTTACGAACATATAACTGAATTTGTCCTGAAGCATCTTGAATATGTGCAAAACCTACCTTACCTTTACCACGCTTTGTCATCATTCGTCCAGCAACTGTTGTTTCTATTGATTTCTCTTCTAATTCCTCTTTAGTAAATCCATCATATAATTCAACTAACTCTTTAGTATTGTTAGTTCGAACAAACTTTTCTCCAAATGGATTTAATCCCGCTTCGAAATGACTTGCTAATTTTTCTTTTCTAACTTGCATTTGATCGCCTATCTCTTCTGACACAATGATCACTCCATTTTCTACATTTTAAACGAATATATTCTATTTTACTCTATAATAATACTTTTTATCTATTTTCTCATTTTATTATCTTTTAGTTTAACAAGACGGTCCTTATGTAGCAAGAAAACTATTATCATAAATTTTTCAAGGTCATTATTTACACAGTCTATTCCTCTGACCACTTTACTACTTCTCGTTTTACTTTTTCAGATAATTGATCAACCAATTCAGATACCTCTTTACCCGATGTAGGAATAATAAAATCAGGCGAAATTTCATTTAGTGGAATTAAGACAAATGCACGTTCATGCATTCTCGGGTGAGGAATACGTAAATTATCAAGTTGTCTATTTTCTTTATTGTAGACTAATATGTCTAAATCAATAATACGTGGACCATTAACAATCGTCTTTTCTCTTCCTAATTTTTTTTCGATAGCTTGACAGGATTCAAGCAATGCTGCTGGTTTTAAATCTGTCCTTCCTTTAACGACCATATTTAAAAAATGATCTTGTTCCAAATAACCTACCGGCTTTGTCTCATAAATGGACGAAGCACTCTCTATAGTGATTGCTTCATGATTATTAAGTAATTCAATTGCTTTATCTAGGTTTTCTTTACGATTACCAAGATTTGTACCCAACCCTATAATAATTTCATTCATTTTTTTCTCCTCCTCAAAATCTCAACAGCAACAGACTTGTAATGCCCATCTATTGGAGGGTTTGGTTTTTCAACTTGAATTAGGCATTGACTAACTTCAGAAAATTCTTTTAAAATTTTATCTGCAATTTTTTCTGCGACTGATTCAATTAAATGATGTGGCTCACCTTCCACAATGTTTTTAACAACATTATAAACCAATCCGTAATTTACAGTGTCTTCCATATTGTCAGAGTTACCCGCTTTTTTTAATGAGACAAATAATTCAACACTTACATTAAAACGTTGGCCCAATTTTGTTTCTTCAGCGAATAAACCATGATAACCATAAAATTGCATCTGTTTTAATATTATTTTATCCAATTGCTGCGCCACCTTTTAGCATTGCATCCATCATTTTTGCTAATTCTACTGTTCGTTTAACATCATGCACTCGGTATAATTGCACACCTTTAGTAATTCCTAAACAAGTTGTTGCTCCTGTTGCATTATCTCTTTCATTAGGTATCGTGGTTAAAACTTCATTAATAAATGATTTTCTTGAAGTTCCTAATAACACAGGATAACCCATACTAACTATTTCTTCTAATCGTTTTAAAACTTCGAAATTATCTGCCATTGTTTTTGCAAAACCAATTCCTGGATCTAAAATAATATCGCTTTTATTTACACCTGCATCTAATGCTATTTGAATACTTTCGAATAAATCTTTTTTCATATCTCTCATTAAGTGAGTATATGATTTATTCTTTCGATTATGCATTAAAATAATTGGTACATCATATTCTGCTGCCACACGTGCAATTTCAGGATCTTTCTTCGCTCCCCAGACATCATTTATAATATCTGCTCCTGCTTCAATTGCTTGGCGTGCAGTTTTTGATTTGTATGTATCAATTGATATCGGAATTTTCAAATGCTTAGTTAATTCTTCAATGATTGGTACAACCCTGTCAATTTCTTCTTGTTCTGATACTTTCTCATGATTAGGACGTGTTGATTCTCCACCAATATCAATTATATCAGCACCCTCTGCCTCTATCTGCAAAGCTTTTTCTAAGGCTCTTTGTGTTGTATCATACAAACCTCCATCTGAAAAAGAATCTGGTGTGACATTTAAAATTCCCATAACATGTGTGCGTTTAGATAAATTATATGTTTTTTTCTTTGTCTCTAAGAACATAGACTTGCCTTCTTTCTAATATATATGCTACTTGTTTCTTACTTCTCTTAATTTTAACATAAATCTAACATAAACGTGTTATTTATAGGTCAATAAAAAACAATGCCTAAATTTAGGCATTGTTCTTTATTCACTCTCTTCATATAAAGCTGTCGATAAATATCGCTCGCCATTATCTGGTAAGATTGCTAAAACTTTTTGGTCTTTATTTAATTTTGCTGCTATTTTTATCGCGGCTGAAATTGCTGCTCCTGATGAAATCCCACCTAGAATTCCTTGAGTTTTTGCAATATTACGTGCGGCACTAAATGCTTCTTCATTTGTTATTTTCAAGACTTCATCATATATTTCCGTATCTAACACACTTGGTACAAATCCTGCTCCTATACCTTGTATTTTATGTGGTCCTGGTGAACCACCCGATAAAATTGGTGAGTCTTCTGGTTCAACTGCATAAACTTTAATATTTCTATCATGTTCTTTTAAGACGCGACCAACACCTGTTATTGTACCACCTGTCCCAATTCCTGATACAAAAGCATCTAAACCATCTGGCATTTGAGATATAATTTCTTTTCCTGTTGAAGCTGCATGAACACGCGGATTAGCTTCGTTATTAAATTGTTGGGGCATATAATAACCATGTTTTTCCACTAATTCTTCTGCTTTTTCAATAGCACCTTTCATACCTTTTGTTCCTGGAGTTAAAATAATTTCTGCACCATATGCACTTAATAAATTACGACGCTCCTTACTCATCGTTTCTGGCATCGTAACAATTAATTTATAACCTTTAGCCGCTGCTACCATAGCCAAACCTATACCTGTATTACCACTTGTTGGTTCTATGATTGTTCCACCTGGCTTTAATAAACCATCAATCTCTGCTTGACCTATCATTGCATTTGCAATCCGATCTTTTACTGAACTACCCGGGTTAAAATATTCTAATTTTACATATATCTCTGCACTGTTTTCCGTTCCAATATTATGCAATTTAACAATAGGGGTTTCACCAATTAATTCTGAAATATTATTAACAATTTTCATAGCTAATCTCCTTTTAATTCGCAGTATTTTCGTATGATTAGTGTTAATCTTACTTTCAATCTATTCTTTTGTCAATATTCTTATTTAATCATTTCTTCTAAATCTTCTTCAGTGAATGTATAAATTTCATTACAAAAATGACAAGTTGCTTCTGCACCTTTATCTTTTTCAATCATATCTTTAATCTCTGCTTCGCCTAGTCCTTTAATTGCTCTTCCAATTCTTTCTTTTGAACATTCACAACTAAACTGAATTGGTAGTGTTTCAAGATAATTTATTTTCTCACCTTTAAACAAAATTTGTAATATTTCTTCTGGTGATTTTCCTTCTTCAATTAAACTAGAAACTGCCGGAAAATCATTAATGTCTTTTTCTAGTTGATCAATCATTTCCTCGGTCGCTCCCGGCATTAGTTGAACTATGAATCCACCAGCAGCTAAGACTGAATGATCAGGATTAATTAATACGCCCGTGCCAACTGCAGAAGGTGTTTGTTCTGATAATGCAAAATAATAAGTAAAATCTTCACTTATTTCACCTGAAACTAAAGGTACTGATCCCGTAAAATAATCTTTTAACCCTAAATCTTTAACAACACTTAAACTTCCCTCTGTTCCAACTGCTCGCTTAACATCTAATTTTCCTTTTTCATTTAATTCAAAATCAACGTGGGGATTGCTAACATATCCGCGCACTTCTCCTTTAGCATTAGCGTCTGTTACAATTTGTCCAATTGGACCATTTCCTTCAACTTTTACTGTTAATTTGTTTTCCCCTTTTAACATCGCACCCATTAAAACCGTACTCGTCATTGTTCTACCTAATGCCGCTGTTGTTGTTGCCCAAGAATCTTGTCTTTTACGAGCTTCTTCTATTGAATGTGTTGAAACAGCAGCATAAGCTCTAACCATTCCATCATAAAGAGTTGCTTTAACTAAATAATCCATCATTTTATTTTCCTTCTTTCTTTTCAATATTATTTTGATATATTAAATATAATCCTCTAAGTGTTAAATGTGGTTCAACATAATCAATCGTTTCTGAACCTTGTGCGATAAGTGATGCATAACCGCCTGTTACAATTACTTTTGCTTTAGGATTATTTTCTGCTTTAATTCGTCTTACAATTCCATCAACTTGACTAATATAACCATAATACACTCCTGATTGCATTGCTCCCACTGTTGACTTACCAATAACACTTTCTGGTTCTTCGATTTGTATTTTCGGCAATTTAGAAGCTCTTTCATATAATGCATCCATTGATATTTTGAGACCTGGTGAAATAATCCCTCCACAATAACTTTGTTCTTCATCGATATAGCAATAAGTTGTTGCTGTACCAAAATCAATGATTATCAGCGGTTCACCATAAATATCAATTGCGCCAATCGCATTCACTATTCGGTCAGCACCCACTTCTTTCGGGTAAGGATATTTCATGTCTAATTTTAAATCTACATTATTATCGCCAACTACAAGTGGTTTTTTATGAAAATAATTTACACACATTCTTTCAAGTGCTCTCATAATCGGAGGTACAACAGAAGAAATAATGATACCATCAATTTCTGAAAATTTAATACCTTTAAAATCAAACAAGGACTTCATTAAAATTGCAAATTCATCTTCTGTTTTATGCCTATCTGTCTTAATTCTCCATTCATGTCTTAATTCATCGTGATCAAAAACTCCTAATACTGTATTAGTATTACCGATATCTAGAACTAAAATCATTACTTTTACTCCCCTTACCTCTTAAAGTTATGTTTAATATAACATAAGCTTATTATAAAGAATAAAAAAGAACCTTTCTTTAATAACAAGAAAGGTTCTTTAGTTTTTTATGAGTCTTTTTTCTCCGATTCTTCATTAAGATCTGTTTTTGATTCTTCAGTTGTTTCAGTTACTTCTTCTTCACTATTTGATTCCTCTGATTTAATGTCTTCAGTCATTTCCACTTCTGTAGAAGCGTCATTTGATTCAGAAGCATCATTAACTTCATCTGGTTCAATAGCTGGTTCCGGCATAACACCATGATCAAATAATGACTTTATTTGTTCAGCGTCTAATGTTTCTACCTCTAATAATTTATTTGCAATAGTGACAAGTTGTTCTTTGTGTTCAGTTAATATTTGCTTTGCGCGATCGTAACAGAAATTAATAAACTTCTGTGTTTCTATATCGATTTGATGTGCAATTGCATCACTATAACCCGAATCATTTTGTATATCACGGCCTAAGAAGACTTGATCGCCTCCTGATGTAAATTGCGTTGCACCAATTTTTTCACTCATACCAAATTCTGTAATCATTTTATTCGCAATTGCTGTTGCACGTTGGAAGTCATTTGAAGCACCAGTACTGACATTATCTTTACCAAAAATAATTTCTTCAGCAACACGGCCACCAAGTAAACCTGTAATTTTATCAAGTAATTCTGGCTTTGTATTAATAAAGCGATCTTCTTTAGGTAACATAACTGCGTAACCGCCTGCTTGTCCACGAGGAACAATTGTTACTTTATGAACAGTATCAGCATCATCTAAGACCATACCAATAACTGTATGTCCACTTTCATGATGTGCAACAATTTGTCTTTCTTTTTCAGATACAACACGGCTGCGTTTAGCAGGTCCCGCAATCACACGATCAATTGCTTCATCTATTTCTGCCATTGAGATACCTTTTTTATTGAATCTTGCTGCTACGATTGCCGCTTCATTTAGTAAGTTTTCTAAATCAGCACCTGAAAAGCCTGGTGTTCTCATTGCAATAAGCTTTAAGTCAACATCTGGTAATAATGGCTTATTACGCGCATGAACTTTAAGTATTTGTTGTCTTCCATTAACATCTGGATTATTTACTGGTATTTGTCTATCAAAACGACCAGGACGTAATAACGCTGGATCTAAAACATCTGGACGGTTTGTTGCAGCAATAATGATGACATTTTCGTTTTCATCAAATCCATCCATTTCAACTAAGAGCTGGTTTAAAGTTTGTTCACGCTCATCATTTCCTCCACCTACGCCAGCACCACGTTGGCGACCTACAGCATCAATTTCATCAATAAAGACGATACATGGGGAGTTTTTCTTTGCGTTTTCGAACAAATCACGAACACGTGATGCACCAACACCGACAAACATTTCAACAAAATCAGAACCACTGATTGAGAAGAATGGTGTTCCAGCTTCACCCGCAACTGCACGTGCAATTAATGTTTTACCCGTACCAGGTGGACCTACTAAAAGAACACCTTTAGGAATACGTGCACCTAATGCTTGGAACTTACGTGGATCTTTTAGAAATTCCACTACTTCTTCTAGTTCTTGTTTTTCTTCATCTGCTCCAGCAACATCTGTAAAACGAACTTTCGCTTCTGTTGGTGAAGAAAGTTTTGCTTTACTCTTACCGAAGTTCATCATCCGGCCTCCGCCGCCTCCACCGCCACCTTGTGCGCGTGTAAAGATAATGAAGAAAATTAAACCGATTAAGATAAATGGAACAGCAACTGTTAGCATACTAACTAAAGCGCTTGGTTGCTCTTCTTCAGCAAATTTAATAATTCCTTGTTCTTCTGCAGCATTTGACACTTTTGCTACAATATCATTATTATCAGGTATTTGAGTAATAAATGGACGCTTATCCTTTTCTAACTCACCTGTAATACGCATTATTTTATTCTTTGGCTGCATCGTCATTTCGTTGATTTCGCCTGCTTCTAATGCTTGTGTAAATTCTTTTAAATCAAATTCCTTCGGTTGTTCATTACTATTCATTAACATTGTAATAGTAAAAATAACACCTAATATTATTATTACGTATAACGCTACTCCACGATTTAAACGTTTCATCCTTTACCTCCTCCCATATTGGGAAAAACTATAGTACATATTATCATATCAAATTCTTTTTGGATAGTTATTTACATCTTATTAAGAACTATTACTAACTCTTTACTTAATTTCAAAGCGTATTTATTTTTCTTCTGACTTTTCGTAAATTTCAGGTTTTAAAACACCAATATAAGGTAAGTTACGATACTTTTGATTATAATCTAAACCATAGCCAACTACAAATTTATTAGGTACTTCAAAACCGATGATATCTGCCTTTATTTTTGCTGAACGATTATCTGGCTTATCCAAGAGAGTTACTATCTTTACTGATTTTGCTTTTCTGTACTTGAATAAATCCACTAAGTAACTTAATGTAAGTCCACTATCAATTATATCTTCTATAATTAATAAGTCACGACCTTCAACTTGAGCATCTAAATCTTTTACGATTTTAACTTCTCCAGAAGATCTTGTGCCACTCCCATAACTAGATACATCCATAAAATCTAGTTCTAAATGTGTATCTATCTGCTTAATTAAATCTGACATAAACGGCATAGCACCTTTTAATACACCTACGACTAGTGGAAATTTACCTTCATATTCTTCAGTTAATTGTTTACCTATTTTTTTACATACATTTGCAATATCCTGCTCAGTATAAAGTGTATACTCGATATCATTTTTCATAAATATCCTCCTAATTTATGTTTCTATATACTCTAGTTTAAGATATGGAGGTTTCCCTAATTTTTTCTTAGGCAAGCCTTTTACCAGTCCAATAAGCCAAAGTACTTCATTTTTATTATCCGTTACTATAAGTAGTTTGTCACGTTCTACTCTTGGGATTTTTTTATCTATCAAAACATCTTTTACCTTTTTACTACCTGGTAATCCTTTCCAAGTAATTCGATCACCTGGTTTTCTTTTTCTAATAAAAAGAGGTTGCTTTACACTCTCTTGCTCGACATAATAAACATTTGGGTTATCAGTCTCAATATCAATACCATTTTCTATTAATTCGCAAGATAGTGCTTGGTGGTTATTTAATTGAACAGTTCTACCAACTTCTAGCATAATCGGCCAGAATTCTTCTTTATTCACTACTTCTTCAAAATAAAAATGAATATTTTCATATGATTTCTCTAATTTAAGACCTAAGGGAAAATCCAAAATCTGATTTATTACTTCTTCATTAACTAAGCGCATGAAAATCTCTTCATGCTCATAGGACAATTCCTGTTTCTTTTTTGCATAAAGATAATCTAATGTTAGTTTATATACTCGTCTTTGTAAAGGTTTCACTATTTTTCTTAATTCATTTTTATTAAAAGTCATACTCTGCTCTTTATTTTGCTTACTAAGCATTGTCTTAAAGATAAGTCGTGCTTCTTCTTCTAAATATTGATTATCTTCTTGTAGCTTTTCACTCATAATTTGGGCAGTTTGATATAAGTTAGGATTTCGTTCTTGTAAAAGAGGCATAACTCTTTGACGAAAATAGTTACGTTCATAGTCAGTATCTTCATTTGAAGCATCATAACGAGGTTTAATGTCATGTAATTGACAGTATGATTCTATCATTTCTTTATTGACACTTAAAAAAGGCCTAATTATCTGACTACCATTTATGTTTCGAGTAATAGGTATTCCTGATAAGATTTCTGGACGTGTTACTTTTGTTAACGCCATTAACATCGTCTCAATTTGATCATCAGCATGATGCCCTAAAGCTAAATAATCCGCGCCTGTTTCTTTGAGTGTTTTTTTATAAACATCGTAACGCGCTTCACGAGAAGCCATTTGTTGACTGGTTTTATTTTTTTGAACATAAGATTTAACATCTACATTTTTTTGGATAAAAGGAATCAACCACGTTTGACACATTAGTTTTACATATTCAATATCAGCTTCAGATGCTTCTCCACGTAATTGATGATTGACAGAAATAACAACCAGCTCAATCCCTAATTGATCTCGATATTGATTTAAAAAATGAAGTAATGCCATTGAATCAGGCCCACCTGAGACACCTACCAAAACGATTGAAGGGCTTTTAATGAGTTTATGTCTTTTAATATATGAAAGAACTTCTTGTTCCATAAAATTCACCCTAATTATTTTTTTACTTCACTATTGTATCACTAACAATTGATTAGCTTAAATTTTTAAACTTATTTTATTATTAATTTCTCTATTCATTTTATTTGACTCAAATAAGCTTCTCATGTAATATAATCAATTGTATTCATCTGGCGGTGTAGCTCAGCTGGCTAGAGCGTTCGGTTCATACCCGAAAGGTCGTGGG
>CALZEK010000033.1 GCA_945639745.1 uncultured Bacillaceae bacterium | reverse complement strand
ATTTGTTCAAGTTAATCCAGAACAAATGGCAGAAAACTTACAAAAACAAGGTGGTTATGTACCAGGAATTAGACCAGGTCATAATACCGAGAGTTATTTAACACGCGTACTATACCGCTTAACATTTGTTGGTTCAATTTTCTTAGCAGGTGTTTCAGTTTTACCTATACTTTTAGGAGGACTTGCTAACTTACCATCAGCAGTACAAATAGGTGGAACAAGCCTATTAATCGTTGTTGGTGTTGCACTGCAAACAATGAAACAGCTAGAAGGCCAATTAGTTCAGCGACATTATAAAGGATTTATTAAATAATCTGATCGATACGAAGGTGAGGAGAAAAATTTGAATTTAATTTTAATGGGCTTGCCAGGCGCAGGTAAAGGCACACAAGCAGAAAAAATTAAAGAAAAACATAATATCCCTCATATTTCAACAGGAGACATGTTTCGTCTTGCTATTAAAGAAGGTACAGAATTAGGTAAAAAGGCGAAAGGTTATCTTGATGAAGGCGCACTTGTTCCAGATGAAGTGACAAACGGAATCGTTGAAGAACGTTTAAGTATGCCTGATTGTGAGAAAGGTTTCTTGCTTGATGGTTTTCCAAGAACTATTCCTCAAGCAGAAGCTTTAGAAGAAATTCTTGGTAAATTAAATAAAGACATTGATCATGTTATTCATATTGATGTACCAGAAGATAAGTTGTTACAAAGACTGACAGGACGACGTATTTGTCCTACTTGTGGTACAACATACCATGTTTTATACAATCCGCCTAAAGAAGATGGCGTTTGTGATAAAGATGGAAGTGAGTTATCGCAACGTGAAGATGATACAGAAGAGACGGTAAAAAATCGTTTAGAAATTAACATTAAACAAACACAACCCTTACTGGATTTTTATAAAGAAAAAGGTGTATTGATGCCAATTAATGGCGATCAACATATCGATGATGTCTTTGTAGAAATCGAACAAAAATTGAAGTAATTAATTAGAGTTTATATAATCATTAATAAGAGTAGGTGAAATCGTTGGAAATAGATCATAAAGTTCCGCAAATCGGACAATTAGTCCGAGTTGTACAAGGGAGAGAACGTGGTCAGTTTGCTGTCATTATTGAAATTGTTGATGATCGTTATGTATTGTTAGCAGATGGTGACAAACGAAAATACGATAGACCGAAGAAGAAAAATATAAACCATATTGAATTACTTGAAAGAATCTCTCCTGAGGTAAGGGATAGTCTACTCGAGACTAGCCGTGTCTCAAATGGAAAGTTACGATTTGCTGTTGCAAAAATTGCAAGTGAGCTTGTAACTGAAATAGAGAAGGGAGATCACTAAGATGTCCAAAGAAGATGTAATTGAAGTAGAAGGTACTGTTTTAGAAACATTACCCAATGCAATGTTTAAAGTAGAACTTGAGAATGAACATACAATTTTAGCACATGTGTCAGGTAAAATTCGTATGCATTTCATCCGCATATTACCAGGAGATAAAGTGACGGTTGAGTTATCACCATATGATTTAACAAAAGGTCGTATTACTTATCGTTATAAATAACAATACTCCGGTATTAAAGGAGGTAAAATGATGAAAGTAAGAGCATCAGTAAAACCGATTTGTGAAAAGTGTAAAATTATTAGACGTAAAGGCAACGTAATGGTTATTTGCGAAAACCCTAAGCATAAACAAAAACAAGGATAATATAAGGAGGTGTGTTTAATCTATGGCAAGAGTAGCAGGTATTGATATTCCTAGAGATAAGCGTATTGTCATTGCACTAACTTCAATTTATGGAGTTGGAAAAAGCAGTGCACAAAAAGCTTTAGCTGAAGCAGGCGTTTCTGAAGATACTCGAGTTCGTGATTTAACAGAAGATGAACTTGGTAAGATTCGTCAAGCAATAGAAGCTTATACAGTAGAAGGTGACCTTCGTCGTGAAGTGTCATTAAATATAAAAAGATTAACTGAGATTGGTTCATACCGTGGAATGAGACACCGTCGTAATTTACCGGTAAGAGGACAAAAAACTAAGAACAACTCACGTACTCGTAAAGGTCCACGTCAAGTTGTATCAGCTCGTAAAGTTTAATAGTAAAGGAGGGTCTAATTAACTATGGCAAAAAAAACAAACGCGCCACGTAAACGTCGTGTGAAAAGAACAATAGAATCTGGTATTGCTCATATTCACTCAACATTTAACAATACAGTAGTTACAATTACAGATATGCAAGGTAATGCAGTTGGATGGAGTTCTGCAGGTGCACTTGGTTTTAAAGGTTCAAGAAAATCAACACCATTTGCAGCTCAAATGGCAGCAGAAGCAGCAGCTAAATCTGCAACAGATACTGGTATGAAAACACTAGAAGTATCAGTTAAGGGTCCTGGTGCTGGTCGTGAAGCAGCAATTCGTTCACTTCAAGCAGCAGGTCTTGAAATTACGGCTATTCGTGACGTAACACCGGTACCTCATAACGGTTGTCGCCCACCGAAAAGACGTCGCGTGTAATTCAAACACGATGGATTTGTCACTTGTCTATAATAGTTAAAAAGCCATGAGAAGTTAATTCTATTGGGATTCGGTAAAGTAATGTTAGTGCATTATGATATGCGATAAAATTAACGTAATTATAAACAGTATGTGAAACAACAAGTGATAATTACAAAGTAGGCTAATCGTAACGAACTACTATAATCCAAGTTAATTTATTTAGCTTGGATTCGGACGTTTTAGTTTTAAAGGGAGGGCTTAACGAATGATCGAAATTGAAAAACCAAATATTGAAACGGTTGAAATTAGTGAAGATGCTACATTTGGTAAATTTGTAGTTGAGCCACTTGAAAGAGGATATGGAACGACTATCGGTAACTCTTTACGTCGTATTCTGTTGTCTTCATTACCTGGTGCCGCAGTTACTTCAGTTCAAATTGAAGGGGCACTGCATGAATTCACAACCGTAGATGGTGTGGTTGAAGATGTTACAACAATCATTTTAAACTTAAAAAAATTAGCGCTTAAAATTTATTCAGACGAAGCTAAAACACTTGAACTCGATGTTAAAGGTGAAGGTCCGGTAACAGCAGCAGACATTACTTATGATAGTGATGTTGAAGTGCTTAACCCTGAATTGCATATTGCAACATTGAATACAAAAGGTAGCTTATATATGAAAATTAATGCAGAAACTGGACGTGGATATCGTACAGCAGAAGCTAATAAGCAAGAGAATCAACCGATTGGCGTTATTCCAGTTGATTCAATATTCACACCTGTCTCACGAGTATCTTATCAAGTAGAAGACACACGCGTTGGTCAAGATGCGAATTTTGATAAACTTACTATTGATGTTTCAACTGATGGCAGTATTCGTCCTGAAGAAGCAATTTCTTTAGGTGCCAAAGTATTTACAGAACATCTTAATATCTTCATCGAACTAACTGAGGATGCAAAACATGCAGAAATCATGGTAGAAAAAGAAGAAGACCAGAAAGAAAAAGTATTGGAAATGACAATCGAAGAATTAGATTTATCTGTTAGATCTTATAATTGCTTGAAGCGTGCTGGGATTAATACAGTCCAAGAATTATCAACAAAAACAGAAGATGATATGATGAAAGTTCGTAACTTAGGTCGTAAATCACTTGATGAAGTTAAAAATAAATTAGCAGATCTTGATTTAGGCTTACGTAGTGATGATTAATTAAATCATTACACAGTTAAAAAGGAGGGTTGACTCATGGCTAGAAAATTAGGTCGTAGAACCGATAACCGTACAGCTTTGCTTCGTAATTTAGCAACAGACGTAATTGCTTACGGACGTATCGAAACAACAGAAGAAAAAGCTAAAGAATTACGAAAAGTAGTAGATAAGCTTGTAACATTAGCTAAGCGTGGAGATTTACATGCTCGTAGACAAGCTGCATCTGTTCTTTATGAAAGAAACTTAGAAGATACAACAGTTTTACAAAAGTTGTTTGGTGAAATAGCTGAACGCTACAATGAATCTGAGAGTCACTTAGAAAGACAAGGTGGCTATACACGTATTATGAAATTAGGGCCACGTCGTGGAGACGGAGCTAATATGGTTATTATTGAATTAGTTGAAGAATTAGCAAAAGAAACTAACTAAATTAAATAATTTAATTCATGCACGTATAGAAGGGCGGGATATGACCTCAAAGTAAACGAGAGGTTATCCAAGCCCTTTTTGTGTTTTATAGAAAACAAAGCCCTTTTTCGTGTATAATATGAAATGGATGAAGAATACAGAAGGAGTCGGCTAAGCTATGAATACACCTTTAGTAGAATTTACTAATGTTTCTTTTAGATATAATGAAGAAAGTCCTTGGGCATTGAAAGACTGCTCTTTTATAATTGAAAGAGATGAATGGGTTTCGATTATAGGTCATAATGGATCTGGTAAATCAACAATCGCTAAATTAATGAATGGTTTATTATTTCCTAATGAAGGCGAAATTTATGTTAATGGAACAAAATTAACATCTGAAACTGTCTGGGATATTAGACGTGATATTGGTATGGTGTTTCAAAATCCAGATAACCAGTTTGTAGGTGCAACGGTACAAGACGACATTGCTTTTGGAATGGAAAATAGAGGGATGGAGCGTCAATTGATGATTGAACGGATTCAAAGCTCGCTTGAAGCTGTTGAGATGACAGAGTACCGTTTAATCGAACCTCATCGTTTATCAGGAGGTCAAAAGCAACGCATTGCCATTGCGGGGATTTTAGCAGTTTCACCTAACTTACTTATTTTAGATGAAGCAACGGTGATGTTAGATCCACGAGGCCGTGCAGAAATCATGGCAACTGTAGCTGAGGTTAGAGGGGCTGAATCGCTCTCATTAGTGACAATTACGCATGATTTAAATGAAGTTGCGCAAGCAAATCGAGTCATTGTTTTAAACAAGGGTGAAATATGGAAGATAACAGAGCCGAGACAATTATTTACTGAAAGAACAGCATTAAAAAATATGGGATTAGATATACCTTTTATAACTTCATTAACTGAAGCGTTAAAAGAAAGAAATGTCGACATACAAAACGAACCTTTAAATGACAAAGAATTATTGGAGGAACTATGGATATTACATTCAAAAACGTAGGTTACACATATCAAGCAGGCTCACCATTTTCACATCGCGCATTAAATAATATTTCATTTCATATTCCCTCAGGTTCTTTTGTTGCAATTATCGGTCATACAGGGTCTGGTAAATCGACATTAATTCAACATTTAAATGGATTAACAATACCAACTGAAGGAACTGTACAAGTGGGACCATTTATATTATCAAAAGAAAAAAAAGAAAAAGATATTAAATTATTAAGAAGTAAAGTTGGAGCTGTCTTTCAATATCCAGAGCATCAATTATTTGAAGAAACAGTAGCTAAAGATATTGCATTTGGACCGATGAACTTTGGTGTTTCAGAAACTGAAATTAATCAAAGAATTCAAGAGGTCATTCCTAAAGTTGGCCTGCCAGAAGCATTACTGGAACGTTCTCCATTTGAACTGAGTGGCGGACAGATGCGTCGTGTTGCAATCGCAGGTGTGCTCGCGACTCAACCAGAAGTGTTCGTTTTGGATGAGCCCACAGCTGGATTAGATCCACGTGGACAAAAAGAAATAATGAATATGTTTTATGAGCTTCATCAAACAGAGAAAGTGACGACTATTTTAGTCACACATAGTATGGAAGATGCATTAAAATATGCTGATCATATCATTATTATGAATAAAGGTGAAGTATATATGGAAGGTAAGCCAGAGGATGTTTTGTTAAAGATTAATGAATTAAGACGGGTAAATTTAGATGTACCTGAATCTATTTTATTTTTAAAAAATTACCTTAAAAAATTTTCATTAGAAGACGAAGTGTCTGTTAAATCAATTGATGAACTTGCAGATTATATTCAAAAGACATATAAGGGAGATTATGCATGATGGGTGGTTCAATGGTTATAGGTCAATATGTTCCAGGTAATTCACTCATTCATAGATTAGATCCTAGATCGAAAATAATTGTTATCTTTTTCTATGTTATTATTGTATTTCTGGCAAATAACGCAGCAAGCTATGGACTACTCTCAGCATTTGTATTAATAAGTTTAATTAATACGCGAATACCTATCCGTTATGTTATTAAGGGTTTAACACCTGTTTGGTTCCTTATATTATTTACGTTTATTTTACACCTCTTTGTCACAAAAGAGGGTGAAGTGATTTATCAAATCTTCACACTTGAAATTTATTCAGGTGGTGTAAAGCAGGGATTGATGATTTCACTTAGGTTTGGTCTGTTGATATTTATGACTTCGCTTTTAACATTAACAACAACACCTATTGAAATAACTGATGCTATTGAAGCCTTATTGCATCCTTTAAATAAAGTAAAGTTTCCCGTACATGAGCTTGCCTTGATGATGTCAATATCATTACGCTTTATTCCCACATTAATGCAAGAAACAGATAAAATATCAAAAGCTCAAGCGTCAAGAGGTGTTGATTTTAGAACAGGTCCAATTAAAGAAAGAGTTAAAGCAATAGTTCCTTTACTCGTTCCGTTATTTGTTAGTGCATTTAAACGGGCAGAAGAGCTCGCGATGGCTATGGAGTCACGTGGTTATCAAGGCGGCGAAGGGCGATCAAAGCTAAGAGAATTAAAGTTTACATTAAAAGATTATTTAATATTTGGCTTATTCATCTTGTTGACAATCGGTTTAATAATCATTAGACAATAAAATGAAGGCATAAAGAAGTAGGTGCATCTGATGTACAAGTTGAAATGTATAGTTAAATATGACGGTTCTGATTTTTTAGGATACCAAAGGCAACCTGGTAAGCGCACTGTTCAAGGCGAAATAGAAAAAGCACTTATGCATATTAGCCGCGGTGAAGGAATTGAAACGCATTGTTCTGGAAGAACCGATGCTGGGGTTCACGCGATTGGCCAAGTATTTCACTTTGAAACAGATTTAAAAATTCCTATTAAACAATGGAAATATATCTTTAATAATGCTTTACCTGAAGATATTTATATTGAGACAGTAGAAAAAGCCGCTGAAAATTTTCATGCGAGATACCTCGCAACAGAAAAAGAATATCGTTACTTTATTTTAAATGAATCAGTCCCAAATATATTTAAAAGAAAATATGTCCATCAATATAGTGGGAAATTAGACCGTCAAGCAATGAAAGAAGCATGTCGCTACTTTGTGGGTGAACATGATTTTACAACATTCTCTTCGGCTAAATCAACTGTTAAAGGGCATAAGGTAAGAAAGTTAAACAGCTTAGAAATGTTAGAAGATGATCAGACCATTCAATTGATTTTTAAAGGGAATGGCTTTTTATATCAAATGGTGCGAATTATTGCTGGTGTCATATTGGATGTTGGTAGAGGTCGTTATAAACCAACAGATATTCCTAAATTATTTGATAAAAAAGACCGGCAAGCTGTTGGTCGAACGCTAGCTCCATCAGGGCTTTATTTATGGCAAGTAAACTATAAATAAAACTAAGTAAGATAAAAGATAAACCTTGACAAATAAAGAGATAATGTAGTATTATGTAGATTGGTTATTGTTTATAATCCATAATTGGCCCCGGAATCTGATTATGATGATATATAACAAAAAGGAAATTGGAATATACTTTGGAGGGAAAAAAATGCGTACAACTTACATGGCGAATGAAAATACGGTAGACCGCAAGTGGTTTGTTGTCGATGCAGAAGGTGAGCGTCTTGGACGTTTAGCAAGTGAAGTAGCTACTATTTTACGTGGTAAACATAAACCAACATATACACCTCATGTTGACACAGGTGATCATATTATCGTTATTAATGCTGAAAAAATTGAATTAACAGGTTCGAAATTAGAAAATAAAATGTATTACCGTCACTCAGGATTCCCTGGCGGACTTAAAGAGCGTAATGCAGGTGAAATGCGTAAACATTATTCAGAAAGAATGATTGAATTAGCTGTTAAAGGAATGTTACCTAAAGGTTCTTTAGGACGTCAAATGGCTAAAAAATTACATGTTTATGAAGGTTCAGAACATAATCATCAAGGACAAAAACCAGAAGTTTACGAACTTCGCGGATAATAAAGGGAGGTTTAATCATTGGAACAAGTACAATATTATGGAACAGGTCGTCGTAAAACATCAACTGCTCGCGTACGTTTAGTGCCAGGAACTGGTAAAGTTGTTGTAAACAATCGTGATGCAGCAGATTATTTCCCGTATGAAACGCAACTATTACTTTTAAACCAACCATTAGTAACAACAGATACTGTTGGAACATATGACGTTTTAGTAAACGTTAATGGTGGTGGATTTACTGGTCAAGCAGGAGCGATTCGTCACGGTGTTTCACGTGCATTATTACAAGCAGATCCTGAATACCGTTCAGCACTTAAGAGCGAAGGATTCTTAACACGTGACTCAAGAATGACAGAGCGTAAGAAACCAGGTTTCCGTTCAGCTCGTCGTCGTGGTCAATTCTCAAAACGTTAATATTATATTACGTATATCAAACCTTTTCTCACTTCGGTGGGAGGGGGTTTTTTGTGTTTTAAAAATCGAATCACATTTGTGTTATGTTATAATGAACAGTAATAAATGCTTGAATAGTTCGGGAAAGATAACATAACCATAAAATATATTAAGAGAGGTGAATCATTTGTTAAGTAGAATTCATAAAAAGAAAGAACAGTTAGATGCTGCTCGTCCTCTGCCAACCCACACAGTACGAACCTTACAAGAAAAATTATTTTTAGAGTGGACATATAATTCGAATGCAATTGAAGGGAATACATTAACATTAAATGAAACAAAGGTTGTTTTAGAGGGAATAACAGTAGGTGGAAAAACGTTAAGAGAACATTTAGAAGTAATTAACCATAGAGATGCGATTCGTTATGTAGAAGAAATTGTTAGAAATAAAGAATCTCTTTCAGAGTGGCAAATAAAAAATCTCCACAGACTTGTGTTAAAAGGAATTGAAGATGAATATGCAGGTGTTTATCGTGATGAACAAGTTTTTATTTCTGGTGCCGATCATGTACCCCCTGCTCACTATTTGATCCATGAGAAAATAGAGCAGATGATGAAGTGGTATGATGAAGAAAGCAACTCCCTTCATCCAATCCAACGAGGAGCAATGTTACATACAATGTTTGTAGGGATTCATCCTTTTATAGATGGAAATGGCAGAACGGCTAGATTATTGCTAAATCTTGAGTTAATGAAAGATGGATTTCCTCCGGTGATTATTAAAATTGAAAATCGATTGAGTTATTATGATGCGCTTGATAAAGCGCATATGACAGAAGATTACAGCAATTTTATAACACTTGTTGAAAAGGAAATTGAAGATTCACTTGATTTATATTTAAGTACGATTAAGTGAACATGAACATATCTTATATATTCTGTTATCTGTACCATGCTCGTGAAGAACCAAGTAGAAGTCTTGAATATATCTATGAAAAGTACTCAGAAGAGGCTTGAAAAGCTCCAGATACTGAATTTTCATTTAGTGTAAGATGAAAAAAATGAAGTTGTATAACATGAAGAATTTAAAACACCTCTAATAAATGATTTCGAAGAGATATTAAATAGATGATTTATATAGGAAATAGTGAATGTTTAATAAGCGAAGTTACGAATTTTAATGGTTAATTTATTATAGAAAAATCACTTTTAGATAAGGTAATTTCAAATAAACAATAATTTTACATATTAAAAGGAGTGAATGTGGCAGTGAATGAAGGGACAATAACAAAAAAAGATGCAGATTTTTTTATAGAGATGACAAGTAATTTTGATCCGATTAGTGGAGAAAATAAGTATTTTAATCGTAATAATTATTATAAAATATTAGACAAGAGAGAATCAGAAGATTTTCAAAGGTTTATACGAATTTATAATGCAATTAAACAT
>CALZEK010000032.1 GCA_945639745.1 uncultured Bacillaceae bacterium | reverse complement strand
TTGCAAATAGTTTAGCATATGGTTTATTAAAAGGATTTCTTTATTCATGGCTAGGTAGTGTACTTGGTTCTATGACAGTTTTTATGATAATTAGAAAACTAGGAAATAAAAAGATATTTATAAAAATTAAAACACAAAAAACAGTTTTAAAAGTAACAAATTGGGTTGAGCATCACGGATTCGGTCCGTTATTTATTTTGTTATGTTTTCCGTTTTCACCATCATCAGTAATAAATGTTGTTGCAGGAATATCTAAAGTAAATAAACTTCAATTTTTCTTAGCAGTAATCTTAGGGAAATCAATTATGATATTTTCTATTGCTTATATTGGAACAAGTATTTCTGAATTTGCAAAAAATCCAGTAAGAACAACAATTATATTAATAAGTATTACTATTTTTTGGGGATTTGGTAAATATTTAGAAAAAAAGATAAAAAACAAATCGTAGAAAGAAATTTTAAAATGGGGGGATTAAATTGACATTACGTTTTATTTTAGGAAAAGTGAGCACGAAAAAAAGTCAGTTTATCATCGATGAGATCAAAACAGAACTTACAAACAAACCAATCGGTCCTTCAATATTTTATATTACACCAGAACAAATGACATTTGAACAAGAAAAATCATTATTTAAAGATGATGAGTTAAATGGTAGTATTCGATCACAAGTATATAGTTTTTCACGACTTGCTTGGCATGTTATTCAAGAAACAAGTGGTGCAGCTAAACAACACATAAGCTCAACAGGTATGCAAATGATGTTAAGGAAAATCATTGAACACCGTGATGAGCCTTTTTTAGTTTTTCAAAAGGCAATTGAAAAACAAGGTTTTATTGAAGAACTAGAAGGTGTGATGACAGAGTTTAAACGTCACTGTATTACACCACAATCTTTAAAAGAACAAATTGACCATATCGAACAGATTCAAAATAAAAATCAATTATCAAATAAATTAACAGATTTGTATGACGTCTTTAATGAATTTTCCTTAGCGCTTGAAGATAAGTATATTGATGGTGAAGATCAATTACAAATGTTAGCAGATCAACTTAAAAATGCACCTTCAATGCAAAATGCACATATTTATATTGATGGATTTTATCGATTTACTCCAAAAGAATTATCAATCATCGAAGCTTTATTAGACGTTGCAAGTCAAGTGACTATTGCTTTATCTTTAGATTATGACAAGCTAGATCAACTTGATGAACTTGATTTATTTCATCAAACAACCGAAACTTATCAAGTATTAAAAGCCATAGCTAAAGAGAAAAACATTCAAGAAAAAAATCATGTTTATCTGACAGAAGAATCTAGTTATCTAAAAGAAAATAAAGCATTATTACATTTGGAAAAACACTTTGATACGCGACCTACTCCACAACTTACTTCAAAAGCTAATCTGCCAATAGAAGTAGCAGAAGCAGTCCATTCAAGAGCTGAAGTAGAAGGCGCTGCTCAAAAAATATTAACATTAGTTAGAGAAAAAGATTATCGTTACAATGACTTTGTTATTTTTATGCGTGATGCAAATACATATAATTCTTTAATTGAAACAGTTTTTTTAGATTATGAAATACCTTTATTTATTGATGAAAAAAAGCCCATGTTAAATCATCCGTTAATTGAAATGATTTATTCATTATTTGAATTAGTTGAGAGTAATTGGCGTTATGAAGATATGTTTAGACTTCTAAAAACAGGTTTTATTCCAGCAACTGATGAGAAATATCCTTTAACAGATGATGCAATCGATCGCTTAGAAAATTACTGTTTAGAATATGGTATACGTTATAAAAATCAGTGGTTACAAAAAGATGATTGGTTAGTGCAAAGATTTAAAGGTTTCTCAAAAGGTAGCCAAACGACTCATGAGTTAAAAGAACAAGAAAAAATTAACAGTTATCGAAATCAAGTAGTTCAAGCATTAAAACAATTCGATAAAACAATTAGAGAAGCTAAAACAGTCAAAGAAAAATGTCAAATATTATTTACATACTTAGAAGCAATAGATGTTGTATCTAACTTAGAAAATATGCGCTTTTTATATGATGAAGCAGGAGAGTTAGAAAAAGCTCGTGAACAAGAGCAAGTTTGGTCGAGCTTAATTCAATTGATTGATGAATATGTTGAAATATCCGGTGATGAAAAAATATCTCAATCAATGTTTAAATCAGTCCTAGAAGCAGGACTGGAATCATTAGAATTTTCCCATGTACCACCTAATTTAGATCATATTATCGTTGCATCAATTGATCATTCGAGAATAACTAATAAAAAATGCGCATTTTTACTTGGTGTAAATGAAGGTGTTTGGCCTAAAATACCTCCAACAGACGGGATGATTAATGAACAAGAACGCGAGACGCTTAAAATATATGGTTTAGAATTAGCATCTAGTAGTAAAAGGCAATTGCTTGATGATTGGTTTTACATGCATAATGCTTTTTCTTCAGTCACGGATTATTTATGGATAAGTTATCCGATAAGTGACAGCGAAGGTCGCGCAAAGCTCGCCTCACAACTTATAACTCGTTTGTATGACTTATTCCCTAGCTTAGCTAAACCAATCTTACTTCAGGAACCTGAAGAAATTAAAGATGCGACACGTTTTATTACCACACAAAGAAAAACAAGAGCGCCTTTAACAGCTCAATTAGCGAGAAAGTTGAGAGGTTATCCAGTAGATGAAATATGGTTGTCTGTCTTAAATTGGTATATTAAGCATGAAAGTCAAAACCAATCAACAAAACTTGTGTTAGAAAGTTTGTTTTATGAAAATAAGCCAACTAAGCTATCGCAACCAACAACGACAGCTTTTTATCCACAAAAAATTGAAACGAGTGTATCGCGTTTAGAAACATATTATCGTTGTTCTTATCAACATTATTTACAATATAATTTAAAACTAGAAGAACGTAGAACATACACATTAGATGCACCTGATATGGGGCAATTATTTCATGAGGCATTAAAAGTAATTGCTGAATGGGTTAAGCAAGAAAATAAACATTTTGCTGATGTAAGTAAAGATGATGCTAAAAAATATGCCAGGAAATCAATAAACCATCTAAGTCCGGTTTTACAACATCGAATCTTATCGAGTTCTAATCGTTATAAGTATATTCAACAAAAATTAGAAGATATTATTGCAAAAGCGACTTATATTTTAAGTGAACAAGCTCGGCTTAGTGGATTTACGATTCTGGGCATTGAGTTAGGATTTGGATTCGATAATGAAGATTTAGCTCCTTTAATTGTCGAGCTTCCAAATGGTTATGAACTAGCACTTAGAGGTCGAATAGATCGAGTTGATCAAGCAATTCATAATGAATCATTATATTTACGAATTATTGATTATAAATCAAGCTCTAAAGGATTAAGTTTAGTAGATGTTTATTATGGACTCGCCTTACAGATGCTAACTTATTTAGATGTTGTCTTAACACAATCTCCTACATGGCTAAACAAGCAAGCAAAAGAAGCGGGCATACTTTATTTCCATGTTCATAATGCTATGCTAGCTGAACCAAAGAGTTTTAATCAATTAGATATCGAAGAAGATATTTTTAAAGCATATAAAATGCAAGGGTTAGTGGTAGCAGATCCAACAATTGCAAGTTTAATGGATACATCATTAGAGTCAGGAACAAGTGACGTTGTGCCTGTTGGGTTAAAAAAAGATGGTGACTTTTATAGTAATTCTAAAGTCGCAAGTGAAGCTTCATTTAAAGAATTAAGAACTTATGTGCGCGAACTAACGAAACGCTCAGGTATTGAAATGACAAGTGGTGATATCAAATTAAATCCTTATGAAAATAAATATGGAAATGCCTGTAGTTTTTGTTCATTTAAATCAGTTTGTCAATTTGATCCTTCTTTAAAAAGCAATAATTATAACCATTTAAAAGAATATAATGATGACACAATCATTGAAAAAATAATAGAAGCAAATAAGAAAGGAGAAGATTAAATGGTTCAATGGACTGAAGAACAAGCAGAAGCAATTTATTATCAAGGTTCAGATATCTTAGTATCAGCTGCTGCTGGTTCAGGGAAGACAGCGGTATTAGTTGAACGAATTATTCAAAAAGTGATTAATAAAGAAACGCCGTTAAATATTGATGAGATTCTTGTTGCGACTTTTACAAATGCCGCTGCAGCTGAAATGCGTAAAAGAATTGGCGTGACATTAGAAAAAGCATTAGCAGATGATCCAACATCTCAGCATTTAAAGAAACAAGTCTCTCTTTTACAACATGCTTCAATTTCAACACTACATTCTTTTTGTATGAAAATTGTGCGAGAAAATGCTTATTTAATTGATTTAGATCCAGAATTTAGTTTGACAGATGATATCGAAGCAAGCCTCATTAAAGAAGATGTACTTGATGCGATGTTTGAAGATTGGTATGGGAAAGAAACAGCAGAACGTGAAGCTTTTTTTTCAGTTGTTGATCGTTTTTCAAATGATAGAAATGATTTGGAACTTGGAGAATTAATTATTAATTTATACACATTTGCAGTACAAAATCCTTGGCCTGAAGAATGGCTTAATCAAGTGGCAAATAATTATCACATACCAAAAGATTGGCAAGAAGATGATTTGACTTGGCTAAAATTATTAAAAAATGACTTAAAAGAAGAGCTCTCTTCAATGTTAGCTGGTACAAAAGCTGCGATGAATATAATTAACACAAGTGATGGACCTTACCATTATGCTGAAGCAATTCAAGCTGATCAATTACTTATTCAAGAAGCACTTGAAAAACTATCATTTTGGGATGATTTACAAGAATTTATGAAAACGAGTAAATTTAAACGTTTATCTGGTAAACGCGTTGATTGTGATGAAGAAAAAAAAGAAACAGTTAAACAAATTAGAAAAGTCTATCAAGACAGTTGGCGGAAAATGAAAGAAGAATGGTTTGCAAGAAGTTTGACATCACACATATCAGATATGCAAAAAATGCATCCAATTATTCAAATGGTTGTTCAATTAGTTATTGAATTTAAGGAGCGTTTCACTCGAGCAAAACAAGCTAAAACAGTTATTGATTTTTCAGATTTAGAGCACTATAGCTTATCAATTTTAAAAGACCAAAATTCAAGGCCAGAAGCTATTAAACCATCAAAAATAGCACTTGAATATCAAAAGAAATTTCAAGAAGTATTGATAGATGAATATCAAGATATTAACCATGTCCAAGAAACAATCTTATCTCTGTTAAGCAATAATAGTAAACAAGGAAATCGGTTCATGGTAGGCGATGTTAAGCAAAGTATCTATAGATTTAGACATGCTGATCCTACATTATTTATTGATAAATATAAAGCATATTCAAATCAATCAGAGCTTGGAAAGAAAATAGATTTAGCAAAAAATTTTAGAAGTCGTTCGGACGTATTAACAGCGACTAATTATATTTTTAGGCAAATATTAGATGAAGCAGTTGGCGAAATAACATATGACCAAACTGCTGAATTAATTTATGCTAACCATTCATATGACGATGTCCCCTTGTTAAATGCTCAGGCGGAACTTATTTTAATTGATCGAGATGAACAAGGGTATCAAGAAGATGAAGAACAAGCTAATTTAGAAAAAGCTCAAACTGAAGGACGCGCTTATGCCAAAAAAATAAAAGAATGGTTAGGCACAGAAGATAAAGAGCCATTACAAGTGATAGATCCCGATACAAATCAACAGCGCGATGTGCAATATAGAGATATTGTTATATTGCAACGTTCAAAAACAGATGTTCCAGTGATTGTCGAAGAGCTAAAGAAGCAAGGAATACCAGTGTATGGAGAATTAAAAACAGGTTATTTTGCGGCTATTGAAATTCAAGTTATGATTAATATGCTACGGGTTATTGATAATCCATATCAAGATATACCATTAGCTTCGGTACTTCATTCGCCAATTGTTGGATTAAATGAAGAGCAACTAGCTAAAATAAGAATAGCGAACCCAAAAAGTTCTTATTATGAAGCATTGATAGAATATAAAAAAATCAATCAAGATGATATCACTAAAAAAATCGAACGTTTATTAGATCAAATAACTTTATTTAAAAATATTGCCAAAGAAGGTGAGTTATCCGAACTAATTTGGCGAATCTATGGGGAAACAGCCTATTATGACTTTGTTGGTGGTATTCCTGGAGGTAAACAAAGACAAGCAAATTTACGCGCTTTATATGATCGTGCTAAAGGATATGAAAAATCATCATACCGCGGTTTGTTTAGATTTTTAAGATTCATTGAAAGAATGAAAGAATTAGATAAAGATTTAGGAACAGCACCTGCATTAAGTGAACAAGAAGACGTCGTAAAGATAATCTCGATTCATCAAAGTAAAGGTCTTGAATTTCCAGTCGTTATTTTAGGGAATATTAATAAAAACTTTAACTTTATGGATTTGTGGAAAAAATATTTACTTGATAAAGATTTAGGATTCGCTAGTAAATATATTGATCCAGAAAAGAGAATCACTTATGCAACACTCTATTATAGAGCACTTCAAACAGAAGTGAAAAGAAAATTATTAGCCGAAGAAATGCGTGTGTTATATGTAGCTATGACGAGAGCGAAAGAAAAACTAGTGATGATTGGAAATGTTAATTCATTAGAAAAAACAGTTGAAAATTGGCATAATGTCATTGAACATGAAGGATGGATATTACCTACTGATGAACGGAAATCAGCAAAGAGTTATTTAGACTGGATTGGGAAATCAATCATTCGTCATGCAGATACAGAAATTTTAAGAATGACTAGTGAGAAAGAGCCATTAAATGCAGATATCATAAAAGACGAATCAAATTGGAAAATTGAAATCATGCATGCAAGTGAGCTTCAAGAAGAAGTCAAAGAACATATTGAGACGACGTCCGAAATAACACAAGCGATTCAAAATTGGGAGCCAGTAGAAATCGAAAATGCAGATTTGACAAAAGAAGTAGATAAAAGATTAAATTATATTTATCCCTATCAAGAAGCTATTAATACACGAGCGAAGCAAAGCGTAACTGAAATTAAACGTCAACAAGAAGTTGAAGATAGTTATGGTTCAAGAGAAGATTTAAAGCCATTTAGATCACCTATTACAAAACGTCCTTTATTTATGCAAGCAGACAAAGAACTCACCTCAGCAGAAAAAGGTACAGCCATGCATGCTGTTATGCAATATTTACCATTTAATAAACCGTTAAATCAAATGGAGATAAAAATGTATATTGCAGAAATGATAAATAAAGAATTAATTTTACCGGAAGCGGCAAAAACAATTGATTTAGCAGCGATTGAACGATTCTTTACAACTGAAATAGCTGATAAAATGATGCAAAGTACAATCTTAAAAAAAGAAATTCCATTTATGTTTAGCGAAAATGCTAGTAAAATTTATAAAAATTGGCAAAATGAAACAGACGAAAAAGTAGTTATTCAAGGAATTATTGATTGCTTGTTTTATTACGAGGATAATTGGTATATCGTAGATTATAAAACTGACCGCATTATTGAAGAAGTTGTTACAGAAAAAACAATAAATCAATTAAAAAAACGTTATGAAACTCAAATTGATTTATATCAACGAGCAATTGAATCTATCTTAAAATCAAAGGTAACTAAAACATATCTTTATTTTTTCGATAGAGAATTAATTATTTAAACTACTAGGAGGAGAAAATAGTGAAAACAATTATTATCACAGGAGCGAGTGCTGGAATTGGAGAAGCAATAGCTAGAAAATTGGCCAATAATAATTACCGCGTCGTCCTTGTTGCTAGAAATAAAGAAAAACTTGCAAAAATAACAGATGAAATAAACGAAAAATCACCTGACACGGCAGCTTATTATCAAGTGGATGTAAGTGATAAAGCCGAAGTGGAAGCAATGATTAATCAAGTAAAAAACGATTATGGAACAATTTATGGATATATTAATAATGCCGGAGTTATGTTGAGTGCTGAAGTTACACAGGGAGATATTGAGAGTTGGGATCAAATGATTGATGTCAATATTAAAGGAACACTTTATGGAACGTCGCTCGTTATTCCAGATATGCTTGAAAATAAATCAGGACATATCATTAATATATCTTCTGTCTCCGGTCATGAAGTAACTAAAATCAGTACAGTTTATAGTGCAACTAAATTTGCGGTTAGAGCAATTTCACAAGGTCTTGAAAAAGAACTTGCTAAAACAGGTGTAAGAATTACAAATATATCACCAGGAATGGTTGACACAGACTTAGCACCAGATCGTCACAAGATGAATCGTAAACCGCTTGAAGCAGAAGATATTGCAAATGGTGTTTTATATGCATTAAATCAACCAAGTTATGTAAATGTAAATGAACTTACAATTCGTCCAAACTAACTTATTTACGAAAAAAAAATATTTATATAGATAGCAAAATATCGCTGTATTTGTTATTATTAAGAAGATGCTTAAATATTTTATGATAGATAGAACTTAAAAATCCTTATGTTTTTTCAGAAGGTAACTTTACAAATGTTTTTTAACTTTAGTTTTACCTGAAAGTTATATATAAATCCTAGAAAGGTGGATGTATCAATGAACAGTAATAAACCAAAAATAGTCGTATTAGGAGCAGGTTATGCTGGACTTATGACTGCTAAGCGATTAACAAAAATGTTACAACCAGAAGAAGCGGATTTAGTACTAGTAAATAAACATAACTATCATTATGAAACAACATGGTTACATGAAGTTGCAGCAGGAACAATTAATCCTAACCAAGCACGTTTCATGATTAGCGATGTAATTAGTCCTAATCGTGTTCGCTTAATTTATGATTCAGTAGTTAAAGTAGAAAAAGAAGATAAGCGTGTCGTTTTAGAAAACGGAGAAATTACTTATGATTATTTAGTAATTGCTCTTGGATTTAAATCGAATACATTTGGAATTAAAGGAATGGAAGAAAATGCATTATCAATTGTTGATATTGATTCTAGTCGTGAAATTCGCGATCATATCGAATATCAATTTGCATCATATAAAAACTCAGAAGAGCCAAATACTGATGATTTAACAATACTTGTAGGTGGCGCTGGTTTTACAGGAATTGAATTACTAGGTGAATTAGCTGAAAGAGTACCTGAACTATGTAAAAAATATGATATTAATCGTAGTAAAGTAAGAATTGTTAACGTAGAGGCAATGCCTTCTATTTTACCAATGTTTGATAAAGATTTAGTCGCTTATGCAACGAAGTCATTAGAAGATCGTGGTGTAGAATTCAGATTAGGAACAGCAATTAATGAATGTACGCCTGATAGCTTTATTGTCGGTGAAAACAATGAAGAAATTAAAGCCGGAACAATTATTTGGACTGGTGGAGTAACAGGAAATCCTGTTCTATCTGAATCAGGTTTTGAACTGACGCGTGGAAAAGTTACTGTAAATGGTGATTTACGTGCACCAGGTGAAGAAGATATCTTTATCTTAGGTGATTGTGCTTGGGTGATGGATAAAGAAGCAGATCGTCCATTCCCGCCAACAGCACAAGCAGCTTTACAACATGCAGAAGTTTGTGCATCAAACATTAAGAGTTTATTACATGATGAACCATTAGAAGAATTTATTTTTGAAGATCGTGGTACAGTTGCATCACTTGGAGTAAGTGACGCAATTGGTAACGTACTATCAGGTACAAAGTTAAAAGGAAAACAAGCAGCTGCCATGAAAAAAGTAGTTGATAATCGAGCGTTATATTTACTTGGCGGACCGAAAATTTTACTGAAAAAAGGTAAATATCGTCCATTCTAAGATAAAAACATTATTTAATCATGGAAAGGTGGCATACAAATGAGAAAAAACTTCTTTAATATTTTACTCCTTTCAATTGCAGCAATTGTAGGATATGCTGTTGCAAGCAGATATGCAGAAGAGACGAGAGATTTCAGATAATAAAAAAATAGACCTTAAACACATTAATGTGTTTAAGGTCTATTT
>CALZEK010000031.1 GCA_945639745.1 uncultured Bacillaceae bacterium | reverse complement strand
TGGAAAAATATCAAAAAGTGGACCACTTTTCAATTGCAACTTGCTGAAAAATGGACCACTTTTAATTTACAACATACACATGATAAAAAAGCCAAAGTTGTTTGATTCGAATGGTAAGCCTCCTGTATTCATTCCCCAGAGCTCAGCAATGAAGCTGGAAGCAGCCAGTACAATAGAGATTGAACTTAAAAACTTCATTAAGACATTCAAATTATTACTTACGATACCTGAGTATAGACTGCTTACAGCATCAAATAAATCACGATATACATGTATGAGTCGATTTACTTGCTAGTTATACCATTTCACATCATGTACTAGCGTATCATTATCTAACAATTCAAGGAAAGATGAGTGGTCGATTAAATTACTAACCGCTATTTCTTGTGACTCAATTGTGTGTTCTAGAATAACTAGGTTTTGCTCTGTTTGAGTGACTTCATTTAAAATTTTATTATTCGTTTGATGATTCGCTTGTTTATTCAAATAATCGATTTTTTCTATATCATTTACATATGTTGTTGCGAGTTGATCATATAATTTTGAATAATTATCTTTAATAAACCAAAAAGACTCTGTTTGACTAATTATAAAAGTATGTGTCTCTAAACGACTTTCAACATCATTTGGAGGGGGCGTCGGATGGAGATTTGAAATGACAAGAACCATCACTTCACCTAATTGATTATTATGAACTATTTCAAATCTTGGTGCAACGGGTTTAATATGATCAAAATAGAAAAGATCTTTCGGTAGGTTATAAGATGCTAAAAAATCATTTTCGTTTGCGGGAGAAATATTTTGAAAAACTTTTAACGAGAGATTACTAAAGTCAGAATTAATGGATTTATTTTTGAGTTTGAATATACTTAAAACCTCCTTATACAAGCAATTTTAAGCCTTACTTTACTTGTGGTCAAAGTATTCACTCCTATAAAAACATTTTATATCATAATAGATAGTTTTTTTAATCATATACCGATATAATAGGAAGATGAATCTAAAAAGTAAAAAAGTATTGATAGAAAGAAGGATTTACTAGATGGATATAAAAAAGAATTGGTCTAATTTATTGGGTTTATCGATAATCGTCGTGCTCGTCTATTGGAGTGTGAATAATTTAAGTTCTATTGGTACATTTTTTAGTGTTTTAAGTTCAGCTTTCACCCCATTTATTATAGGTGGAGCTTTAGCATTTATTTTAAATATACCAATGACAGTAATAGAAGAAAAACTAACAAAATATACAGGGGCATATAGAAAATGGTATAGAGCTTTATCTATTCTTGTCTCCTTTTTAATCGTCGTTTTTTTCTTTTACTTTTTAATTTTCTTAATCATACCAGATTTAGAACAGACAATAACGTCCTTCGTAGAGGTAGTTCCTACGGCCGTAAGATCCCTTATCGAATTTGCGACAAACTTTATTGAAAATAACCAAAGAACAGTTGATTATGTTCAAAGCTTAAATATTGATATTAACAGCCTTCAACAGGAAGCTATCTCAACGATTCAAAATTTTGCGACGAACTTAATTGGTAATACATTGAATTTTGTAATGACCTTTATTGATAGTGTCGTTACGATATTCATTGCAGTGATTTTTGCAATATATATTCTATCAATTAAAGAAGCGTTAGCACGTCAAAGCAAGAAATTAGTCTACGGAACTGTATCGTTAAACTGGGCTAATTACTTGGTAAATATAGCTAGGAAAGCCAATGAAATTTTTTCGAATTTCGTTGGTGGACAAATTGTAGAAGCTATCATACTCGGTGTTCTGATGTATATCGGGATGAGTTTGCTCGGATTTCCATATAAATTATCCGTATCTGCTATCACTGGTGCCTTGGCTTTGATTCCAATTTACGGTGCACTCTTAGGTGGATTGGTAGGTTTCATGTTGATTTCTGTTGTAAGTTTTCCGCAAGCGATTGGATTTATTATATTCACTGTAATTATTCAGCAAATCGAAGGAAACCTTATTTATCCTCGTGTAGTTGGGAATAGTGTCGGTCTACCAGGTATTTGGGTCATGATGGTTGTTACCGTTGGTGGTTCATTATTTGGGCTAGTTGGCATGCTTGTCGCTGTTCCAACTTTCTCATTATTTTATTCATTAGTATCGGCTACGATTAACCATAGATTAAATCAACGAAACTTAGTTGTAGAATCGGATACAAATAACGTACACAAAAAATATAAATCAAGATAAAATTTAAGGTCAACTTTTATGATAATTGTTGACCTTTTTTAGTCTTTTTATTTTTAAGGCTATCATGAATAATAAATCATTTGGCTGTGTGTTCGTAATTGTAAAGTAATAAAGCAAAGATTGATTTTTGTGACTATGTGACTTAAAATTGTAAAAGAGATTTTTTCTAGGAGGAGTTTTGATTGTTAGAAAGTAAGAAGAAAAAAATACAGCTTAAAGAACACATTTCAATAGGAGTTTATACAGCTATTTATTTTATAATTTGTGCTTTAGCAGCTGGTTTAACGGTATTGATTATACCTGGTTACTCGTATGCATTTATTCCAGTTATTACATCATTATTAGCCGGAACAATTTATATGTTAATGGTTGCGAAAGTACCAAAATTCGGTGCAATTTCGATTATGGGTTCAATAATGGGAATTTTCTTTTTAATTGTCGGTCGATTTCCAGGTGCAACAGTTATTGCTATTGTTATTTCAATATTAGCAGACGTTATCGCGTATTTATTTAAATACCGAAATAAAGTTGGCGTTTTATTTAGTTATATTATCTTTTCATATAGTTTAATTGGTCCTGTTGTCCCGATGATTTTTTTTCCCTCATTTTATCAAGATCAATTGATTGAACAGGGGCGCGATGCTGCTTATATAGAAGGTGTCTTTCAAAGTGTTTCTGAATATACGCTGATTATTTTAGTAGTATCCATATTAATTATGTCTGTAATAGGTGGAGTTTTTGGACAGAGAATGATGAAAAAGCACTTTGAAAAAGCAGGGATTGTATGATAGTTAAGGGGTTTGATCCTAGAGCTAAATTATTAATGATTATTTTAGCGGCGGTATACGTCACAATAGACTTATCCATTCTATTAGAAATTAGTTTAATTCTGATTTTTATCCTGCCGTTCTTTGTTTCAAATTTACCTTTAATTGGTTCAAGTTTTTTCGTCATATATGTAGTTCAGTTACTAGGGAGTCTCTATTTATTACCATATGTAGAGAGTCCTTTCTTCATTTACATTGTTTCTTTTATATTTAATGGATTTCGCCTATTATTACCTGGGATTATTGCTGGGACATTTGCAATTAAAACAACAAGCGTTAGTGAATGGGTTGCGACGTTTAAAACCTTACGTGTTCCAAATTGGTTATTAATTCCGATTGCAGTTATGTTACGTTTTTTTCCAGCAGTTAGGGAAGATTACCATCATATTAGAAAAGCAATGGCTTTTAGAGGAATCGGTACTAGCGCTCTCGATTTACTAAAAAAACCAGCTACAACTTTTGAATATATTCTTATTCCATTACTTATGAATGCGACACAAGTAGCAGAAGATTTAACGGTGTCTGCGTTAACTAAAGGACTAAGCTTACCAGGTAAACATACTACGATTGTTCAGTTGAAATGGACAGTTTCGGACTGGCTACTCATTATAGCAGCCTTAATTCCATTTATTCTAAACATAGGAGGTACTGTATCATGACAAGGATGATTCAAAGTAATGCTGTTTCTTTTCAATATTTACATACTACAGAGGCCTTCTTAAAAGACATCAATATAAACGTTAATAAAGGTGAATGTATTTTGATTTGCGGTGCAAGTGGAAGTGGTAAATCAACTTATTCGCGAATATTAAATGGAATCAGTCCTGCTTATATAGAAGGAGAGTTGTCTGGAGAACATTTCACAGCTGATTTAAGAGCTGGAGAATCTGAAATTGAAGAGTACGTTCCAAAAGTAGGCAGTGTGTTTCAAAACCCAAAGACCCAACATTTTACAGTTGATGCAATGAGTGAATTGGCTTTTCCTCTTGAAAATACAGGAGTAGACCCAGAGATTATCAGAGAAAAAATAATTGAAAAATCTGAAGCTTTGGAAGTCGACCACCTTTTAGACCGTAATTTATTTGAAATGTCGGGTGGAGAGAAGCAGCAAATTGCTTTCGTTGCTGCAAATATGTTAGAACCTATTATATTGATACTAGATGAGGTAACGAGTAATTTAGATCAAGAGGCTATCGAACGAATTCGTAATATGGTCTTGAAGTTAAAGGCAACCGGTCAAACAATTATTATTTTCGAACATCGATTAGCTTGGACAAGAGGGATAGTCGATCGTTATTTATTATTTGATGATGGTAAAATAAAAAAAGAATGGTCAGCAGATGAATTTAATCAATTAACGAATGACCAATTACATGATTTAGGATTACGTTCGATGGATTTGGATGCACACCGTGAGCAAATCCAGTTAAAGTTAAAAGCGTCAAATAATAGTGCGAATGCTAAACTATCTACTAAAAATTTAGCAGTTGGCTATTTGGATCATAAGGTATTGAATAATTTGGATCTATCTTTTAATGCTGGGGAAGTTACAGGATTACTAGGACCAAATGGAACAGGTAAATCGACTTTAGCTAATACGCTATCGGGTCTACAAGAATCGATTACAGGTCAGATTCTATGGGACAATAAAGTTGTATCAAAAAAGGAACTGATCCAAAAAAGCTATTTGGTTATGCAAGATATGAACTATCAATTATTTAGTGATTCCGTTGAGAATGAAATACTTCTTGGTGCGAAGCATCCTGAATATCTCGATGATTTATTAAATGCATTAAATCTAAGCGAATTTAGAGATAGACACCCAATGAGCCTATCAGAAGGTCAGAAGCAAAGAGTTGTTATCGCATCCGCTTTATTGTCAGGTAAAGAAATTATTATCTTTGATGAACCAACCAGTGGCTTGGACTATGAACATATGGAACGGTTTGGAAACTTACTTAGTGATTTAAAAAAATCTAAAAACGTTATTATTGTAATAACTCATGATGAAGAATTGGCCTCTAAATGGTGTGACTCAATTATACAATTAAAAAAATAAGATAAATTACCCTGGACAGTAAAATGTTCAGGTTTTTTGTTTAAGAAAAAGAAAGGAAATTTATATTACACAAAGTGGACCTAAATTCGGATACAAGTGAAAGATATAAAGAATAGGATTGGAAGCGATTACCATTGTTATTAACTTCACAAAGTATTTATGGATATCTAATTACAGAATGTTGTTATTTTCATGAACGTTGATGTATCAGTGTCAGATACGGTAAAATGAATACGTTTTCATTTAGTTAAAATGTTCACAAAGGGGTTTACAAGTTAAAAAGTATGGTATACAATGTGAATGAATTAACAAACAATATAACTTTAGGAGATGAAATCATGGTTGAAATGGTTAAGTCAAAAGAAGAATTAGCTTTCGAAGAAGTAGATAAATTAGTAAAAAAGGGTGTCAAAGCGTTAGAGGCATTTAATGAACTGGATCAAGAAGCAATTGATTACATCGTTGCGAAAGCATCAATCGCTGCATTAGATCAACACGGTAAATTAGCCAAATTAGCAATAGACGAAACAAAGCGTGGTATTTTTGAAGATAAAGCAACTAAAAACTTATTTGCATGTGAGCATGTTACAAACCATATGCGACATATGAAAACGGTAGGAATTATTGATGAGGATGAAGTTAACGGTGTAACTACAATTGCTGAACCACTAGGTGTAATTTGTGGGATTACTCCAACTACAAATCCAACATCTACTACCATTTTTAAATCATTAATTTGTTTAAAAACAAGAAACCCAATCATCTTTTCATTCCACCCAGGAGCTTTAAGTTGTTCTGCAGCAGCTGCGAAAGTAGTTTATGACGCAGCAGTAGAAGCAGGCGCTCCAAAAGACTGTATCCAGTGGATTGAAAAACCTTCATTACAGGCTACTGATGCTTTAATGAAACATGATGATATTGCAACGATTTTAGCAACTGGTGGTAACGCAATGGTTAAAGCAGCTTACTCATGTGGTAAACCTGCTATGGGGGTTGGAGCAGGTAACGTTCCAGCTTACGTTGAAAAATCAGCAAACATTAAACAAGCAGTTCATGATATCGTGATGAGTAAGTCATTCGATAACGGTATGATTTGTGCTTCTGAATCAGCAGCGATTGTTGATAAAGAAGTATACGATGAATTTAAAAATGAAATGAAAACTTACAACACGTACTTTGTTAATAAGAAAGAAAAAGGCTTGTTAGAACAATACTGTTTTGGAGTGAAGGCATACAGTAAAAATGTTTCGGAAGCTAAGTTAAACCCTGACGTGGTTGGAATGAATGCTGACGTTATTGCTGAAAGAGCAGGATTCAAAGTTCCAGAAAACACTTCAATCTTAGCTGTTGAAATCGAAAAAGTCGGAACGGAAGAACCAATGTCTCGTGAAAAACTATCACCTGTACTAGGTGTATTAAAATCAACATCCCAAGATGATGGTATTGAGAAGAGTCGTCAAATGGTTGAATTCCACGGATTAGGCCACACTGCAGCAATTCATACTGCTGATGAAGATTTATCAAACCGTTTTGGTGAGATAGTAGATGCTATGCGCTTAGTTTGGAACTCACCATCAACATTTGGTGGTATCGGAGATATGTACAATGCTTTCAATCCTTCATTTACTTTAGGGTGTGGATCATACGGACAAAACTCTATAGGAGATAACGTCAGTGCAATGCACCTCTTAAACTATAAAAAAGTTGGGAGACGTAGAAATAATATGCAATGGTTTAAAATTCCTTCAAAAATATACTTTGAACGTGATTCAATCCAGTACCTACAAAAAATGCGTGACGTAGAGAAAGTTATGATCGTTACAGATGATTCAATGGTAGAATTAGGGTTCTTACAAAAAATTATCGAGCAATTACATCAAAGACGTAATAAGGTTATTTATCAAGTATTTACGGATGTTGAACCAGATCCAGATATTACTACTGTAAGACGCGGAACAGCTTCGATGCAAGAATTCCAACCGGATACTATCATTGCATTAGGTGGAGGTTCACCAATGGATGCTGCGAAAGCAATGTGGTTATTCTATGAACAACCTCAAGTTGAATTTACGGACTTAGTACAAAAGTTCTCTGATATTCGTAAACGTGCTTTCCGATTCCCAGAATTAGGTAAAAAAGCGAAGTTTGTTGGGATTCCAACAACATCAGGTACTGGTTCTGAAGTAACGCCATTTGCTGTTATCTCTGATAAAGAGAACAACAAAAAGTATCCATTAGCAGATTATTCGCTAACTCCTACCGTAGCAATTGTTGACCCAGCACTTGTTATGTCAGTTCCAAAATCAGTTACTGCAGACACGGGTATGGACGTATTAACTCACGCTGTAGAAGCTTATGTTTCAGTGATGGGTAACGACTATACAGATGGACTAGCTTTACAAGCAATTAAATTAGTATTTGAAAACTTAGAAAAATCAGTAGAAGTTGGAGACTTTGATTCAAGAGAAAGAATGCATAACGCTTCAACTATGGCTGGTATGGCATTTGCAAATGCTTTCCTAGGAATTTCTCACTCAATGGCTCATAAAGTAAGTGCGCATTTCCGTACAATTCACGGACGTACAAACGCAATCTTACTTCCATACGTCATTCGATATAACGGAACTCGTCCGTCTAAGACATCGAACTGGCCTAAATATAACACGTACCGTGCGGATGTTCACTATCAAGAAATTGCTAAAATGTTAGGTTTACCTGCATCTACGCCTGAAGAGGGTGTAGCGTCATTTGCACAGGCAGTGTACGACTTAGGTGAGAGAATCGGAATTAAGATGAGCTTTGAAGGTCAAGGAGTAAACAAGGAAGAGTTTATGGCCAAAACAAGCGATATTGCTTATGAAGCATTTGAGGACCAATGTACGCCAGTTAACCCAAGATTAGCACTTGTTTCAGATATGAAAGAAATCTTAGAAGATGCTTATAAAGGTTATGGTGAACAACCAGGTAGAATTAAATAGAAAATTTAGATTTAAAAAGCCACTTAGCGTTATCGCTAAGTGGCTTTTTTTATAACTAAATAAATTAGTCGACTAAATTTCCGACTACTTCTAAGTTTTCTAAAACCTCTTCACCGTGAGGAGACTCTAAAATTTCATCTGTATCGTCAAAACCTGCAGGTAGGTCATTATGCTCTCCTCCAGCCCAAGCTTCATTGTCTGTTACGTCGTAAACAACACCATCGACAGCAATATATCCTGGATTTCCATCTTTCCCATTGTAATCACCCAGTTCAGATAATGAAACATCTGTCGAACCAACTTCTTCTGCTGGAGCTTCTACAGTTGGTGTTTCAGGTTCGTCTATACCACATGCTGCTAAGACCATTAAGGTAGAAGCAGATAATAACAATGTTTTTAATTTAATCACAATAAATTCCTCCTACGAAATATTAATACTTTTTATGTTAGTCACTATATAACAAACAAAAATCTCGAACAAATTATATGCTTAGTGCTAAATCTAAGTATACTTTTTAAAATAAGATTACGATCATGGAGGACAGGTATAAAAGTTTGACGTACCTTCGAAATATATGGAGGTCATTATGAAAAAATGATTTGGGAGGAAGAATCCGAATCTTTCTAGCCACTGTTTTAATGGGATTGACTAACATTTCAAATACAGTATACGCTAGTGGAACAGAAGGTGATCTTTATATCATAGGTATGAATCAGATATCTACAATATTTATGTTTATAGAGGTTGGTGTTGAACCAGCGGGAATTGAGATAAATATGGTCGATGCTACTGCAGAAGATCAAAGCTTCGAATACAGAATTCCACTATGCTCATTCAGTGCTACTTTACAAGTATTAGAGTCCAATCAAATCGAAGGTATAATAGGAGGTATGCTAAAGACACCAGAAAGAGAACAATCATTTGATTTCTATGAGGCTTATTTTAGCATTGATAATCAAGTTGTAATAAGTAACAGGTCAAAAGATATAAAAGAGGAAACAATCCATCGATTGTTTCCTCTTTTATATAAATTAATGATTCGTTAATAGATGAAGAACTTTTTCAAAATGAACACCATAAGTAATTGGATTTTCATCCTCGAGTGTTGCTTTAATAGCTTCTGGAACAAATTTAACCGCTAAATCTATGGCATCATGAATATTACCTGTGCGTAGGTAGTTTCCTACAACAACACTTGCGAATACATCCCCAGTCCCATGGAAATTTTGAGTTATATACGTTTCTAAGCTAGTATAAGTCTCGTTATCAGAAGTTTTTAGACGTGCACCAATTTGATCGTTTTCACGAACACCTGTTAGAATTGCATTTTTAGCACCTGCTTTGAGTAAAAGGTCTAAAACGTCATTGACATCTTTTGTATTATTAGGATCAATTGATTTATAATCTAATCCTAACATCAGACTTGCTTCACTTAAGTTTGGGAAGACGTAGTCAGCAATTTCAACTAAGCGTAACTGAGCTTTTCCGTATTCTTCATCAAAACCATGGTAATATTCACCATTATCAGCAAATGCTGGGTCAATGAAAATTTCACCGTCATCTTTTAAAAGTCTCGGAATATACTCTAATAATAAATCGACATGTTCAATCATACCAAGGTAACCTGTATAAACAGCATCGAATTTAATTCCTAAATCAACCCAATGATCTAAAGTAGCTTTCATATTTTCAAATAAGTCTAAGAAAGTAAAACCAGGGAATTCTGGTCCGGTATGTGTTGAAAGTAGAGATGTCGGTAAAATAGAACCTGTCACACCACTTGCACTAATGATGGGCAAGGCTACTGTTGTTGAACATTTTCCAAAACTAGATACATCTTGAATAATTAATACGTCTTTCATTTTATCAGCACTTTCTATAAGTATTTATATTTTACACCGGCATTAGTATAGTAAAGTATTGAGGCCATTATAAGTATCACTTTGATTAAAATAAAAGGCACCAGATAAATCGCGATCTTTAATTGACAAATCATTATACA
>CALZEK010000030.1 GCA_945639745.1 uncultured Bacillaceae bacterium | reverse complement strand
TTTAGCTAAATTAATAAACTGTTTGATTTTTGTTGAATCTTTATTTCCATTACTTTCAACGCCACTCGATACATCAACACCAGCAGGATTTATCAGTTGGATTGCAGAAGTAACATTTTTTTCATTTAAACCACCGGCTAACAATACTTTATCTAAATTAATATTTAATTTTATTAATTTAGACCAGTCAAACGTTTCGCCAGAACCGCCTCGATAGTTTTTACCAGGACTATCAACAATGAAATAGCTCGCAGGAAAATGGCTTAAATCAAAAATGAGTTGATCACTCACTGTTAAAGCTTTGATAACGGGTAAGGATAAGTTTGCTGCAAATGTTGCTGTTTCATCTCCGTGAAGTTGAATGTAGTCTAACTTAACTTGTCGGGCAATTATTTCAATTTGTTCTTTTGTTTCGTTGACAAACACGCCAACTTTTTTAATAGTAGGAGGTAATTGTTTGGCAATCTCACGTGCTTTTTTGGGGTCAATTTGTCTTGAACTTGGTGCAAATACAAAACCAATAAAATCAGCACCTTCATTTACAGCAACACGAGCTGCAGCAAGTGTTGTAATCCCACATATTTTAACAAGCATTATGTCACCTCATTTAACTTAACTTGTAAACTTTTAATTGTATGATTAAGTTGATTTGTCCTCATTAATGTTTCACCAATTAAAATACTTTTAGCGCCTGAACGAGCAATAATTTCAACATCTTCAGGTGTTTCAATCCCACTTTCACTAATTAGTATCGTATTTTTATTTGCGACCATATGTTGAAGTTTATTTGTCGTATTTAAATCAACATTAAATGTTTTTAAATCACGATTATTGATTCCGATTAAATCTGGTTTTAATTTAAGTACGCGTCTCATTTCAGCTTCATTATGAACTTCAAACAATACTTCAAGACCTAATGAAAGTGCATGTTTATTTAATGTATTTAACATTTGATCATCAAGTGCTGCTGCAATAAGCAAAATAATATTTGCACCAGCTGCATGTGCCTGATTAATTTGAACTTCATCAATAATAAAATCTTTACAAAGAATCGGTAAATCTACAGCATTTCTTACTGCGATTAAATCATCCATTGATCCTTTAAAAAATAGATTATCAGTTAACACTGAAATTGCTTGTACACCACTTTTTTCATATATTTTAGCTTGTTTAACAGGATCAACATCCTCATTGATCATTCCTTTAGAAGGAGATGCTCGTTTAATTTCTGCAATGATACCCATATGTGTTAATTGACTTAAATGGTCTTTAAAAGATTTAATTTTTTTACCATGAAAAGGTTTAAATGTTTGGTTTTTTAACTCGTTTACTTCTTGTTTTTTGACATCAATTATTGTATCTAAAATTGTCATGATTATACCTCCACTTTGTCTTTACTGTAATCAATCAGTGTCGTTAGTTTTTCTAAAGCGGCACCTGTGCTAATACTAATACGAGCTTCATTGATGCCATCTTTTATTGTCTTCACATGATTATTAGCAAATAATGCTAGTCCAGCATTTAATAAAACAGTGTCTAAATAAGCACTAGGTTCATTATTTAATACAGAATAAAGAATATCAGCGTTCGTCTTGGCGTCTCCACCTAAAATGGCATTATTATCGTAACGAGGTAATCCAACATCTTCTGGCGTAATGGTAAATTCAGTTAATTTACCATTTTCCAGTAAAATTAAGTGATTTGTACCTGCTAATGATGCCTCATCCATTTCACCTGCACCATTAATGACTATTGCTCGTTCTCTACCTACATTTTTAAGTGTTTCTGCAACAGTCATTAACATATCGCGTCTGTATACGCCAAGTAATTGAGAGTGGAGATTAATTGGATTTGTTAAAGGACCGATCAAATTAAAAACAGTTGGCAATCCTAATTCAGATCTTGTTTTAATAAATGTTTTTAATTTATCATGAATATGTGGTGCAAATAAAAAGGCGATATTATTTGTTTTAAGTAAATACTCAACATCATCTTTTGTAAACTCAAGGGAAATTCCTAAATGTTCAAGTAAATCTGCACTACCTGTTTTACTTGAAATACTACGATTGCCATGCTTCGCAATTTTTACACCAGCTCCAGCAATAACAAAAGCTGCCGTGGTACTAATATTAAAGCTATACGATCGATCGCCACCTGTTCCACAATTATCCATAATGCCAGGTAGAATAATTGATTGATAATCTGAATAAGATCGAATCGTATTCACGATACCTGTCATTTCGTCAGCAGTTTCGCCTTTAACTTTAAGAGCTGTTAAAAACGCAGACATTTCAGTGTCAGTTACATCAGTGTCAAAGCAAAGACGGGTAGCTTTTTCAGTTTCTTCGATTGTTAAATTTTCACGATTCATAATTTTTTCTAAGAATTGTTTCATGTCTATTCTCCTTTACTTAGTTAATTCCATTAATGATCTTGCTTTATGGAGTGTTTCTTCATATTCTTTTTCAGGAATGGAATCTTTAACTATTCCAGCACCTGTTTGAAGATGAGCCATTTTATTTTTAATAACAAGTGATCGGATTGAAATAGCTAAATTCACATCATGATTATAAGTAATGTAGCCTACTCCCCCTGCATAAAATCCACGTTTTGTTGTTTCAATTTCATTGATAATTTGCATGGCGCGTGTTTTTGGTGCTCCAGAAACCGTTCCAGCTGGTAAACAAGCTATTAAAGCGTCTATGCTACTTTTATTTTCTAATAGAGTACCGTGTACTTCAGAAACAATATGCATAACATGTTGATATCTCTCAATTTGTTTATATACAGGTAAAGTAATTGACTCGTTATTACAAATTGTACTTAAATCTCTTTTACTTAAATCAACTAACATATCGTGTTCGTTAACTTCTTTAGGGTCGGCAAGCAGTTCTAAGGCAAGCTGCTTATCTTCTTGTTCATTTTTACCACGTGGTCTTGTTCCCGCAATGGGATTTGTGGTTACGTGATTATTTGTTACTTGAACAAGTGCCTCAGGAGAAGCACCGATAATTAAGTAATCACTAAAATCAAGATAAAACATATAAGGTGATGGATTACTTGATCTTAAATGACGATAAAATGAAAATGGATCTTCATTCATAGGTGACGTCATTTTTTGGGATAAGACAATTTGTGTTGCTTCACCAGAGTCTATTGCTTCTTTAGCTTGATTAACTTGTTTTATAAATTGCTCTTTACTCACATTTGGAACAAAATCTAATTGAATTAATTCCGGCTGATCGAGTGTAATGGGTTGTTCTAATTGTTCATTTAAATGATTGATACGTGACTCTAAAAGATCATCACTTACATGATTTATGTTAAGTGAAATGATATGAACTTTTTCATTAACATGTTCATAAACGACAATGTCTTCATAAACCATAAAATGAATGTCAGGAATATTAATCTCATCTTTTAATTCGGGGCCAATATCTGCATACTGTCTATAAGCATCATAACCAACATAACCAATTGCTCCTCCAGAAAAAGGAAGTGGAAGTGGTGTATTAATTTTAGGAAAGTTATTTTTAATATAAGTTAGTGCATCTACATTAAAAATTCTTTCATTTTGTGTTTGTAAATTACGAACGATTGTTTTATTAGTGTATCCAATAATTTCTTCATATGGATTTGAACCAATATATGAATATCTTCCCTTTGTTTCATGTTGAAAAGAACTTTCTAGTAAAAATTTTTTATGACCGATTAATTTTTTGAAAATGGTAACCGGTGTTAGTGTATCTCCATTAATTGTTTTTATTTTATAGACTGATTTTTGCCTAGTCATCTTAATTACCTCCAAATTAGAATAAAAAAAGTCCTCTACAAATGTAATTACATTTGTAGAGGACGAATATAGTCGTGGTGCCACCTCAAGTTTGAAACAAAATATGTTTCATCTCTAATCAGATACAATCAATTATATCTTATCCTGATAACGGAGGAATCCGTTTTCTTCTACTATAATTTCAAAGAAACTCTCATAAGACCATTCAATACAACCTCATTTGCAAGTGTCTCAGCATCACTTGCTCTCTGTAAAATGATAGTTATATTTACTATCCTTAATCATTAATTTAGTATATTTAAAAATAAAAAAACCTCTATCCATAATAAGGACGAGGGAATCGCGGTGCCACCTTTAATTAGTTCAAAAATGAACTCAGCTTAGTTAACAGACATTTATCTGTTCAATCCTTAATAACGATGGATGAAGTCGTTCGAGCCTACTCATTTCTTTTCGGTCGAATGCTCAAAAGCCCATTCATTAATTAGTCAATTACTAGTTTTCACCACCACTAGCTCTCTTTGAATTGAAGTTAATTAACTACTTACTCTTTTGTCTACGCATCTGTATTATTTATTAAATCTAATCATATCTGATTTTTTTATACAAGTCAACATTAAATAAATATTTAAATCAAAAGAGTCATTAAATTCAGATAACTAATAAAAGTTTAATCGCGAATTAATTAAAAACATCTAAGGATTTAACCTTAGATGTTTTTAATAAACAGAAAATAAATGATTAATATCTGTACGTTCTTTTATTTCTGGCTCTTCATCAAAGTAACCAAGATGAATAAATCCAATAATTCTTTCATGATCTTTTATGCCAACAATTTCGGCAACTGAATCATCGTAAATATGAGGGTTTGTTTTCCAAACGACACCTAGACCTTTTTCCCAAGCCAGCAACCAAAAGTTTTGGATTAAGCTTGCAATAGCGCCAAAGTTTTCATCGTATTGTTTTTGTTGTTGTGGTTCATCCATAATAGCTACTAAAATAGCATTAGGTTCATTTAAATAAGCTTCTCGATTTTCATGTAAGATTTCAGGGTAGGTCTGAGCAACTTTCTTGGCGAAATGTGGTAACCGATCCTGATGAACAAAAACAAAGCGCCAAGGTTCTCTCATACCATGCGTTGGAGCCCAACTTGCATCTGATAAAAGTTCTTTAACTACATCTGTAGTCACTTCTTTATCAGTATATCCTTTTTTTACGGCGCGTCTATTTCTAATTATATTTTGCAGCGAAGTCATGTTTTGATTTGATTGATTCATGATAATCCTCCTAATCGATATCTATTTAAATTATAGCTAACTAAATTTTTATTAGCAATAAAACGCGTTATAGCTTGCAATTGTATAGTTAAATGTTTAATAATACATACACGTGACAAGACAATTGTAAAGGGTGTATTAATGTGGTCAAATATCTACAGAAAAAAGGAATTAGTCTTTCAATTAAAGAGTATACAATTACAGCGCTTAGTTATATGGCACTTGGTTTATTTTCATCATTAATTATTGGACTTATTATTAAAACAACAGGTGAACAGTTAGGAATTGAAGCATTTATCGAAATGGGAAGTTTCGCAATGGATAATAAAATTATGGGTGGAGCGATAGGAGTTGCAATTGCTTATGGATTAAAAGCACCTCCACTTGTATTGTTTGCAGTCTTATTTGCTGGAGCTTATGGAGCAGAACTAGGCGGTCCAGCAGTAAGTTATGTGGCAGCTTTATTTGCAACAGAAATAGGTAAGTTATTTTATAAACTAACGCGAGTCGATATTATTGTAACACCTCTTGTAACAATATTTACAGGGTTTTATGTAGGTAAATTTATCGGGATACCTGTAGCTACATTTATGATTTGGTTTGGTGACATTATAAATTGGTCGACAACTCAAAGACCAATTGTGATGGGAATTGTTGTGGCGGTGTTAATGGGGTGGGCCTTGACTGCACCTATATCAAGTGTTGCAATAGCGTTTATGTTGTCCTTAGATGGATTAGCAGCGGGAGCCGCCGCGCTTGGTTGCTCCGCTCAAATGATTGGCTTTGCATCAACAAGTTATAAAGAAAATGGGATAGGTGGTTTTATAGCTCTTGGTATAGGTACGTCAATGTTACAAGTTGCTAATATCATTAGAAATCCATTGATACTTATTCCACCTACAGTAGCAGGTGCCATTATAGCACCTATAGGTATTACGATGTTTGAGATGACTAATAATACAGCAGGAGCAGGAATGGGAACAAGTGGATTTGTAGGTCAGATTATGATGTTAGAAACGATGGGCTTTACGGTAAATATCTTTATTATAATGATTGTGATGCATTTTATAGCACCAGCATTTATAAGTATCATAATTGCCATTTATATGAAAAAAAGAAACTGGATTAAGCCAGGTGATTTAAAGATCAGTTATGAATAAAAAACAAGTTGTTAATAATATTAACAGCTTGTTTTATGTATTGAAAAAAGATATAACTAAACCTTCATCACCAGCATAAGTTGAAATAAGTGGACCTGTTTCAGTTAAGTAGGCTTCTTTAAAAGGATATCTTTCTAAAATTTTATTTAACACTGTTTGCCCATATTCTGGTGCATTAGTGTGAGTCATCACGATTGTTTTATCTTCAACGTTAGTGACGTATTCTTCAATTTGATCAATAAAGCGTTTGAGAGATCTTTTATTACCACGTATTTTTTCTGACACCTCTACGGCACCTTCATCACTAGCTTTAAGTAGTAGTTTTATATTTAATGTTTTTGCTATAGCACCTTTAACTCTGTCTAAGCGTCCACCTAAAATTAAGTTATCTAATGATTTTAATAAAAACAAGGTACTCATATCTTCAACTTTCTCTTCTAGATGAGACACAAGTGATTTAAAATCATAGTTCTCATTAAGCTTTTTTTGTGTTTCGTGAATAAGTAATCCCATACCACAAGAAGCGGTTTTTGCATTAATAATTGCAATTTCTCTCGATGGTTCTTCATTTAAAATTTGTTTTTGGGCAATTAATGCATTTTCATAAGTTGAGCTTAACGCTTTAGATAAACTGATCATTAAAATAGGTTTATCTGCATCAGCTTTTTTAAAGGTTTCATAAAAATCATTCGGGCTCGGTGCTGAAGATTTTGGAACTTGTTTAAATTCCTTAACTTTATCATGAAAAGTTTGTGCATCTAAATCTTTTCCAGTTTGATATTCTTGAGTATCGAATCTAAGATAAAGTGGAACGATTGTAATGTTAGTTTTTTTAGTGAGTTCGATCGGGATGTCAGCGCCACCATCGGTCATTAGTTGAATGTTCAATAATATCACCCCTTTCAAATTATATAGTATCATTATATCAGTTATTAATTACAGTGCCTATTATTATTCCTTTATAATCTAATTGTTTATTATTTTTATTATTAGCTTAATTACTTGAATTATATTAAAATTAGCAGTAAGTATCCAAATAAAGGAAGTATATGAAATCAATTTGGCGAAGAAAATTTAATAATTGAGTCGTAAATAATCTGATAAACTAATTGATTATGAAAGTATTTTAAATAAAGAACTCGGGAAGGAGTGAGCTTATGAATATTGAAGCAATGACAAAAATAGGTTTAGAGAATGGTCGCGATAATTCTGAATTATTGACGATAGAACCGATTGATGGTGGTTCGATTAATGAAGCTTTTTATGTGAGAACAAAAGAAGGCGAATATTTTATGAAACATCATGCAAACTCAGGAAAAGGTTTTTTTAAAAGTGAAGCGATAGGATTACGTATGATTAAAGAAACTGATACTATATCTGTACCTAATTATGTTTCTTATTCAGATAAAAAGGGTGAGGCATTTTTATTAATGGAATGGATAGAAGGGCAAAAATCACCTAAGACTGAATTTAAATTAGGTCATAATCTAGCCCAATTGCATAAAAATAATGGACCTATGCATGGTTTTGCTAATGACACTTACATAGGTATTTTAGATCAACCTAATATATTAGATCCCAATTGGTTAACTTATTTCCAAGAGCATCGGTTAGGTTATCATATAAAGTCAGCTGTGGATAAAAAAATCTTATTAGATACACGAAAAGACAAATTTTTAAAGTTGTTAGAAAGATTAGATAAATGGATCCCTGCATTTGTGGCACCATCATATTTACATGGAGACTTATATAATGGAAATTGGATTGTCGGTCGGGCAGGAGAGCCTTATTTAGTTGATCCATCATTCTTTTATGGAGACCGTCATCTAGAGATTGCTTTTACTGAGATTTTTGGAGGATTTTCAAAAGATTTTTATGATTCATATCAAGAAGTGTTCCCCTTAAATGAAAACTACCAAGAAGTAAAACCAATCTATCAATTGTATTATTTACTTGTTCATTTAATCATGTTTGGTGAAAAGTATGGCAAGCAAATTGATGATATTTTAAATTATTATGTTACAGAGTAATTATTATTTCAATCCGGAGGAATCACCGTGACGCTTTATAAATTTATTTTAATTATTCATATATTTTCTGCGATCATAGGCTTAGGTCCCGGATTTGTCTTAACTTATATTGCAATGCATGCAAAAACAATGACAGAATTAAAACATGCATACTATATTAGAAATAGAGTCCACATATTTGTCATGGTAGGTGGGGCATTATTACTGGTGACAGGCGTATTAATGGGTGTTTTACAACCACAATTATTTACTGAAATGTGGTTTAGTTTAAGCTTAATACTATATTTAATTGCTTTAGCAATTGCGCCACTTTTATTAGTTACTAAAACGAAACCGATTAAAGAAATACTTGCCTATCATCAAGGCGAAGAAATTCCTGAAAAATACAAACTAGCAGCCAAAGACCTATTCTTCTATGAACATATTACAAATGTTCTTTTAATAGTGATTATCTTTTTGATGATTGTAAAGCCTTTTGCATAAAAAAGAGGCAAGAATAAATAAATTAACTTAAAGAAAATACTACACTTAAACAGATTATTAACTTAATTACTGTTAAGTGTAGTATTTTTTTCAGAGTGATTTTTATCATTAATTAATTATTTATTGTTCAAAAGATATGACTAGTTCTCTTCCAGATTCTTTTGATAATGTTCTTCTAAAGAAAGATTGTTTTCATAAAGTTCAGAAGCAAGAGCTTCTCCTACATAACGTATATGCCATGGTTCGTATTGATATTTTGTAATTTCAACTTTGTCTTCTGGATAACGAATGATGAAACCATAAAGATGAGCATTGTCTTTTAACCACTGACCTTCTTTAGTTTCTCCGAAATCAGTTGTTAATTCAAAATTTACTGTTCGATTTGTCACGTCCATAACAAGTCCAGTTTGATGTTCGCTCTCGCCTGGTCTTGCACTGTATGTATTGGCATGATCTTCACCATGACGGGCGACATTATTATCAAAAATGGTTTTTTGTCTATCGTAAGAACGATAACCTGATTGAGCATATAATTCGAGTCCTGCTTCATCAGAAGCTTTAAAAAGATTTTCTAAAGCATCAGCAGCCATTTTTCTTAATTGCTTTTTAGGAACATCTTCAGTAAAGGGAAAACGAACATTAGGTACGACTAAATCATGAGGGATATAATCACTTGGTAGTGCATGCTCTTTATTAACAAGTGCTAAAACATCAAAAGGATTGTCAGTAACTTCAGGCAATCGATCAGGATATTGAGTTTTTTTTAATTTTTTTTCAGAAACAATTTTTTCTTGATTGTCTTTTAATTGATTTAAAATATCTCTTGTTTGTTCATCGTACATACCAGATACATGTTCGGGTAAGAATTGTAATTGAATGTCAGTTAATGCCCAAGTAGTGAGCGAATCAAAATGCTTTGTGTTATTGACCTCATAGCCAAGAGAAAGTAAGTGGTCGTTTAAGACTTGAACAGAATCATGAGTGTCAAATTTCTTTAAATGTTTTTTTGGTAATTCTAATTCAGAAGTTTCTTCTTGTTCAGAGTTATTAGTCTTACTTGGTTTATTGTCGTCCACACCATGACAACCAAATAAGATAAGACTAAAGAAAATAAATATAAACAGTCCTTTATTTAACATGTGACACCTCATTTCATATTAAATATTTTCTCACTTTGGATTTAAAAAGGCAACTTTGTTTACAATTTATCTAAAAAGTAATTGTTTATGGTAAAATATAAGTATTAAAAATAATGAGTAATCATTTTTTAATAAATGAAGTAATTGCATAAAGGTAAGCTAGCTGAGAAAGAATCATTTTTCTTTCTTTAAGTAATAGAGATAAGTAATATAACATATAATATAGTGGAGGTAGTTAACATGAGTTTAGATATTAATCAACGTAAAACAGAGCATATTGATTTATGTTTAAAAGAAAATGTCGAAGGTGTCAATAAAACAACAGGATTAGAAGGGATTTCATTTATTCATAACGCGCTGCCAGAAATTAACTTTAATGAAATTAATCTCGAGTCATCTTTTTTAGGGAAAAAAGTTAAAGCACCATTTTTAGTAAGCTCGATGACAGGTGGATCAGAACTTGCAGCAAATATTAATCACAATTTAGCAAAGGCAGCTGAAGATAAAGGTTGGGCGATAGGACTTGGGTCGACACGTGCTCTTTTAGAAAGTGATTCGCATAAAGAATCATTTCTGATTAGGAAATCAGCACAAACAGTACCTTTGATAGCAAATTTAGGTGCTGTCCAACTTAATTATGGCTACGGAACAGATGAAGTTAAACAAATAATTGAAAAAACAGGCGCAGATTCTTTAGTCCTTCATTTAAATAGCTTACAAGAAATTGTTCAAGATGGTGGCGATTTAAATTTTGCAGATTTATTGCCGAAAATAGAAAAACTATGTCGTGAAATAGATCATCCAATAGGTGTTAAAGAAGTTGGATTTGGAATTGATGGTCATGTTGCCAAACAATTAGTAGATGTTGGGATTGCTTATGTTGATGTTGCTGGAGCAGGTGGAACATCATGGAGTCAAGTAGAGAAATTACGTAGTCAAGATCCTTTACGCAAAGCTGCTGCTGAAGCATTTAATAGTTGGGGCTTACCAACCAAAGATTGTATTGTATCTGTTAATAAGCATGTGGCAGGTGTACCAGTCATCGCTAGTGGTGGAATGAAAACAGGTTTAGATGCAGCTAAAGCAATTACTATCGGTGCAGACATGGTAGGTTATGCACGTC
>CALZEK010000029.1 GCA_945639745.1 uncultured Bacillaceae bacterium | reverse complement strand
TTTCTGCCATGGCAACCGCGGCATCATTTGCACTGGCAATGGATATACATTTAATCATATCATTAACACTCTGGGTTTCGCCGGGTTCTAAATATACTTGGGAACCACCCATTTTAGCAGCATACGAACCAATATATTGGTGAATTCTTGCTGCAAAAATATCTAGTGCTAATTTTGCTCGTACATTCGTTTTAGCTTCCGCTTCTATATCTCTTAAATCATTTGATATACCTGATAAAGCGAGTAAACCACTCTTATTATTTAAAACATCAATGACTTCAGATGCTTCATAACCTGTTTTTTCCATTAAATATGGAATAATAGCCGGATCAATATCACCTGAGCGTGTTCCCATTGTGACACCTGCTAAGGGCGTAAAGCCCATTGACGTATCAATAGACTTACCATTTTCAACAGCTGTTATACTTGCTCCATTTCCTAAATGGCAAGTAATTAAACGAAGTCTTTTTAAAGGTATATCTAATACCTCTGCTGCTTTTTGTGATATATATTTATGAGACGTACCATGGAAACCATATTTTCTAACACCATATCTTTCATAATATTCATAGGGTAAACTATAGAGGTATGATTTCTCTGGCATTGTTTGGTGGAAAGCTGTATCAAAAACAGCAACCATTGGTACATTAGGCAATATCTCTTTGAATGCAAGAATACCTGTTAAGTTCGGCGGATTATGTAAGGGTGCTAATTCAGACACGCGCTCAATTGTACTAATAACTTCATCTGTGATTGGAACACTCTTACTAAAATACTCTCCTCCATGAACAACCCGATGTCCAATTGCTTCAATTTCATTTAATGATTCAATAACACCTACTTTAGTTAGTTTTTTAAGTAAGAGTTTTACAGCTGCTTCATGATCATTAATTTCTTCTGAATATAAATATTCTTGGTCAATTGTATCAAGAATAAAAGAAGATCCTTTTGAACCAATTCGATCAATTAATCCTTTTGCCAAAACATTTTCTTCTGGCATTTGAAATAATTGAAATTTTAAAGACGAACTCCCTGCATTAATCGCTAATATTCTTGACATACACTTTCCTCCAATAATCATTTTTTATAGATTTTGAGCAAACCAAGCATTCATCTGCGTTAATATATCTTGCATAGCTTCTGCATTATTTAATGACGGCAATTGAACAAGTAATGGTTGTTTATATTCTTTTCTACTTTCACCATTTTTTTGCAAAATCAAAATACTTTTTGCATGTTCTTTTACTGCAAAGGCTGTTTCTGGTAATTGTAAGACACCCACAATTTTCGCTTCTTTTTGAATAAATTTATGCAGATTTTCTGATTGGTCACTTGTAAATAATGTTTCTGGAATAATAAACACTAAAAAGCCATCTGGTTTAGTATGTTTTAAACTTTGTTCAATAAATAAATGATGAGCATAAGAATGACCTGATTCATTTTTTAATTCATAATTACTTGCTTGAACGTCATCTGGATAATACCCTACTGGTAAATCTGTAATAACTAAATCAACTGGATCAAGCAGTAATGGACTTAAAGAATCTTGGTGAAAAAACTCGACTTCTTTCTTTTGAAGATTGGCATTATGTAAAGATAGTTTTAATAACAATGGATCAACTTCACTTGCATAAACTTCAAGCTCTTGCTTAAATTGTTCCATAACAACAAAAAGCAAATTACCACTTCCACTAGCCGGATCAAAGATAGTCAACTTTCCCTCATGGTTTTCAACTAACTTTGTTGCGAGATAACCAATAATCATTGCTATAGCTTCAGGTGTCATTAAGTGTTGGTGTTGTGTGGGTTCTTTCATTGCTTTAATAAGTGCTAATTGAATTGCTTTTCTAATTGTTTCTACAGAATAGTTATCTAAATCAATTTTCGATAATGATTGATTTATTGTCTTTTCTAATAACTCATTTTGATTAGCATCAGATAAACCATTGTAAAATAACGCTTCCAATGTTTGTGATAAAGATTCTAAATATGATTCATCTAATTGATTCTGAATTGATGTGGTTGTTACATCGAGCCAGTTATATAATTTTGTTACTTCTGTTTCTTTCATTGTTTTCCTCCTACTAAATGATAAAAAACTTATGTATTACTGAGTTTTTTATTCATAAAATCATTATACCAAATTAAAATAAGGTTTGGGCTGAATACCTTTATAATGTTTAAGTTGTCAAAATTCTGTTCTAAAATGATTAAAAGCTTGTCTGACTATTCGTTTAATTTACTCATCCTATTAAAAGGTATAAGTAAAAGTTATAGTTACAATAAAAATGTGGTATCAAAGTCAATTTGACTGATACCACACTTTTTATTTTTTGAATGGTTTATTTAGCTAATTCTTCTAATTTTTTTAATGCTGCATCGTAATCTGGATGATCAGTTACTTCATTAACATATTCTACATATTTCACTTTATTATCTTCACCGATAATAAAAATTGATCTTGCAAGTAGACGCAATTCGTCAATCAATACGCCATAATTTTCTCCAAAATTAGCGTAACGATAATCTGATAACATTGTTAAGTTATCAACACCTTCAGCACTACACCAGCGACTTTGTGCAAAAGGTAAATCCATACTAACTGTCAATACATTAATATCATTAAATTTACCTGCTGCTTGATTGAACTTTGTTGTTTGCATTGAACAAACTCCAGTATCAATTGATGGGACAACGCTAATTAATGTTAATTTACCTGAATAATCTTCATGTGTCTTAACACTTAAATCATTTGCTACGACTTTAAATGAAGGTGCCGTATCATTAACTTCTAATTGCTCGCCTACTAATGTAACTGGATCATTATTAAATGTAACTTTAGTCAATTCCATCACGCTCCTTAATTCCATTATGATTACTTTATCTTAATTTGTCTAGCTATTTTTAAAGTAACTCATCTATTGCTTCATCATTCGTATGAGATATTTTAATTATTTTTGTTTCTTCAATCGCAGTTTTAATGGCCTCTGTTAAATCATAGTCTTTTTCTATTAAAATAACTCGCTTACGTTGTGGCTTAATAACAGGTGACTTTGGTACAAACACCGTACAACAATCTTCATAGGGTTGGATTGAAATATCATACGTATCAATCTGCTTTGAAATATCTACAATTTCTTCTTTATCCATAGCAATAAGCGGTCTTAGAACAGGTAAGTTTGTTACTTCGTTTATCACATTCATACTTTCCATTGTTTGACTTGCTACTTGTCCTAAGCTTTCTCCTGTTGTAATCGATAAAATATTTTCTTGTTGACAGATTGCTTCACTGATTTTCATCATAACACGGCGCATAATTGTCATGCCATAACGTTTTGGATAATGTTTAAAAATTAATTGTTGCGCTTCTGTAAATGGCACAAGGTGAACTTTGATATGATAATTATATTTAGTTAATTTCTTCGTTAAATCTAATACTTTTTGTTTTGCACGTTCACTTGTAAACGGTGGAGAATGAAAATGAATCATTTCAAGTTTAACACCACGTTTCATCATTACATAACCTGCAACTGGACTATCAATACCTCCTGAAAGCATTAAAAGTGACTTACCTGAGCTTCCTACTGGAAGACCGCCTGGTCCATAAATAATTTCAGTTAATATATAAGTGCCTTCAGCACGGATATCAATCACAACTTCAATATCCGGGTGATGGACATCTACTTTTAAATGAGGCACATTTTTTAAGATATCGCCTCCTATACTTCTATTTAATTCAAGTGATCTAATTGGAAAATCTTTATTTGCTCGCTTAGCTTTTATTTTAAATGTTTTATTTTCTGTTTCTTTACTCATCATTTTTAAAACTGTTTCTCTTATTTCTCTTTCATCATTTTTTACTTTCACAGCCAAACTCAAACTATAAATACCAAAGATATTTTTACATATATCTATAATTGGGTCAGGATCATGTCCATTTAAAATAACAAATAAACGGCCTTGCGTTCTTTTTACTTTTACATCAGGATAAGTTATCAGTGATTGTTGAATATTTTGTTGGAGCTTAATTAAAAATGTTCGAATATTTTTTCCTTTAAGTCCAAGCTCACCATAACGAATTAATATATGATCGTATTGCATTTTATCTACCTCAACATTTCTTGTATTTTTTCAATTTCTTCTTGTAAAACATCAATGAATACTTTTATTTCTTCTTTTGTTGTTTCATAACTTAAACTCACACGAATACCTGATTTTGCCATCTCAGTTTCATAACCACAAGCAAGTAACACACGGCTTATATCAGCACTTTTAGAAGAACAAGCTGATTGTGTTGATACATAGATATCTCGCTGGGCTAATGCATGAATCATTGTCTCTGGTTTAATACCTGGCACTGATAAATGAATAATATGTGGCGCCGACTCTTTAGGCGTTGTTATTTTAACATCTTCTATGTTTTGTAATGATTCAATTAGTATTTGTTTTAAATCATCTATTTGATTAGCTCGAGTTAATTTATTAAGTGCTAATCGCATCGCACGTGCAAGTGAAGCAGCTCCGGCAAGATTTTCAGTACCTGATCTTAGATTAAATTCTTGTTCGCCCCCAGAAAATAGTGGGTCTATTTGAACACCTGACTTCACATAGAGAAAACCTGTTCCTTTTAAACCATTTATTTTATGTCCCGAGATAGATAATAAATCAACATCTTTTAGTGGTATTTTTAACTTACTAAATGATTGTACAGCGTCGGTATGAAATAAAATACTTTTGTGTTTCTTTAATATTTTCGCAATTTCTTCAATCGGTTGAATGGATCCTATTTCATTATTCACATGCATAATCGAAACTAATATCGTTTCTTTTGTAATAGCTTGTTCTAATTCATTTAACTCAATTATCCCTTTATTGTTCACAGGTAAATAGGTCACATTAAAACCAGAATTTTCAAGTTGTTTACAAGCTTCATAAACAGATGGATGTTCGACTTCTGATGTAATAATATGGTTACCACGTTTTTTATAGTAATTCGCTACACCTTTTATCGCAAGATTATTGCTTTCAGTGCCTCCAGAAGTAAAAACCACTTCTTTTTCTTGACAAGTTAATAATTCCGCTACTTGTTGTCTGACTTTTTTAAAAAAACGTTCGGATTCGGCACCTAATGAGTGTAATGAAGATGGATTTCCAAAAAACTTCATTGATACTTTATTAAATGTATCTAATACTGATGGATCTGGTTTTGTTGTTGCACTATTGTCTAAATAAATCATAGAAACATCCTTTCAAATTTATCCAAAAAACAAGACTGGCATTGAAAAAGAATCAACTAATTCTTTTTCAAGACAGTCTTTATGATTATAAATATTTTGCTTGTGCTTCAATTTTCTTTAATGCACCCGGTTCAATCGACTCTACGGCTGAAGCCGCAGTATGTAAAGCAATTTCATATTCATAAGCTTTAAATAATCTCTCAGCGTCTGTTAAACTTTCTGCCAAATGCGGATGTGAACTTCGATATCTATTCGCATATTGAATAACTAACTCTGTTAAATGAGCTTTTTCTATAACAACATTAATTTGTTCTTTGGTAATATCTACTTTTTCTTCCACTCTATCTAAGCCTGTTTTAATCGCTTTTATATCAATGGGTGTTTTGGATAGTTCTAAAACAACTTTATCGCTTTCTGAATCTGCCTCATTAACATATTCCCAAATAAATTGCGGGACACCTGGTAAGTTATTTGTTCTGAGATTCTTTAACGAAGCGTCTAATTGATCATTATAATTTTCAAGTTTTTCTCGTGCTAATAACTCATCTTTACGTAAAGTATGAATATCTTCAATAAATTCTTGATGATCAATCTCTAAGTATTCAAGCTGATTAAACCCTTCATTTACTTCAGCCTTTAACTTGGCTAATGGTTTTGTTTTATCAAAGAGATTTTTTGTAAGACGTATTTCTTTTTTAACTAATTCATTGAATTTAATTTCTAGTTTTTTCTCTTTATCTAAATCATCTTTAGAAAAATGATAAGCTTTATTCAATGTAATAATTTCATCTTTTGTATATGAGAATGCTTTCCTAAAGACTTCTAACGCTTCTTTGTAGGCTGGCATTTCTGTTTGTAAAAACTTACGAGCACCGACTTCTTCTTCAAGAATAGCATACATTTCTTGAATGCTTGTTTCAATTTTAGGGATAATTTCTTTACTCTTTTCTATACTTTTAAGTTCAATTTCTTTTACAGCGTCGAGTAACTCTTCTTGATGTTTAGCCATTTTTTCTTTAAGGCCTAAACTTTCAACAGGATAGCCATTAATAGCCATTTCTTCGAGTCCGTTATTTAATTCATCAATTTGTTCTGGTAAATCAAACTTACAAGCACGATATAAATCAACGTATTCGTCCATTTCCAGTTGAATTTGTTTAATATCTTTGTTTACTTGATCAACATTTTTTTTAGCTTGACGATACTCACCTTCTTTAACGAGCTCATCATATGTAACCAATGCTTGATTTAATTTTTTAAATTCTTTTTCAAACCTAACAGTCCCCTTACCATATGACTGTTTATTTTCAGTAAGTGTTTCTTGCATTTCCTTAATTTTAGGTTTAATTTTTTCGACCTTGTTTCGGCCAGCTTTTTCTATTTCTAAATATTCATTTAATTGATTTAAGATTAATGTAATATCTTTTTCAATTTTTTCTAACTGGGTTTCAGTTTCACTTAACGATTTACGTGAAGAACTAAATTTAAAATGATTTGCGTATGTTTTAGCATCCGATAATGACACCTCAACATTTGCAAGGTCATCAGTTATAACGACTTCCCATAAATTTTTCCACTCATCTAAGTTATTAAAAGCTTCACCATGTAAATTTAAATCTTTCATTTTTGAGAGCTCTGCACCAATATTACGACTCTTTATTTCATCTTTCCAAGCTTCAACTTGATGGATTGAGTCATATATGCGTTTTTTAAGTATCAGCGCAATTAAAAGAACAACTAAAATGATCAATACGATTGCAATTACATATTCCATTGAATTCCTCCTAAACATTCCTTTACATTTAAGAATGTTTGCATAAGTTATCGTTTCAAAAACACTACACTTCTAGATTCTACTCCTTATATAATAGCATGTTTTATCATCTAATTGCTAAAAATATGTTGGTTTAGTTTAAAAAAACATTAGTTGATTGACTTTATAAATTATACACGTTATACTAGACTCCGTGTAAAATAAATGAAGTAGCTTTAGTGAACCGACGCTTGTCATCATTGTATTCCTCAAAAAAATGAGGTGTATCGTGTAACTCTCTGCTGCTGGAGCGATGGTACAGGACAATACAATGAGCATCGTAAGGAACACAAACTGAGTTATTTTATACCATTATAAAATAAGAGGAGAATGTCTCATGTCTAGATTTACAGGATCTTTATGGAAGAAATCACGTCGTTATGGTATTTCATTAACAGGTACAGGTAAGGAGTTATCAAAACGCCCTTACGCGCCAGGTCAACACGGTGCTAATACACGTCGTAAAATTTCTGAATATGGTTTACAGTTACAAGAGAAACAAAAATTACGTTTCATGTATGGAGTTAACGAACGTCAATTCCATAACTTATTTGAAAAAGCTAGTAAAATGAAAGGTATTCATGGTGAGAATTTCTTACTTCTATTAGATTCTCGTTTAGATAACCTTGTTTTCCGTGCAGGTTTCGCTCGTACGCGTCGTCAAGCACGTCAATTAGTTAACCATGGTCACATTACTGTTGATGGTAAGCGTGTTGATATCCCATCTTACAGCGTGTCAACTGGCCAAGTAATTGGTATTCGTGAACAAGCTCGTAACATGGATGTTATTAAAGAGTCAATTGAAGTAAACAACTTCACACCAGACTACTTAGCTGTTGATGAAGAAAAAATGGAAGCTACGTTTACACGTACTCCTGAACGTTCAGAATTACCAGCAGAAATTAACGAAGCACTTATCGTTGAATTCTATTCAAGAAAATAATTTATCTTATATTAAAAGCCTTAAAACATTTAAAAATGTTTTAAGGCTTTTTTATTTGAAATTTGTAAGTAAATTAATTGTTTTGCTTCAATCAATACGATAATATAGAGAAGATTAATAAATATTAATCACTCATCCTAATTCTAAGAAAAGAGGAAATATTATGGCTTTAGGGACTTTATTTATCTTTTATATTGTTTTATTTATTATAGCTGGGATCATTCAATATTTATTGTATAAAAGTAAACATAAGACAAATAACAGTATTTTTATTATTAATATGATTTTTGCTATTCTTCTCTCATACATATCTTTTACAGCTTTACCTAGTAATTTTTCCGGACAAAAATCTATTGCAATTGTATGGAGTGTCATCGCAATTTTCGCAGTAATTATTAAATTAATCGCAGGTAAGTATAGTATGTTAAGTAAAATCATGCTCTCTCTTGCTATTATAGGTGGTTTTTTACAATTATATTTTTAATAGCTAGTTATTTTAGTGTCGTCAAATATTTAAACATTTGACGACACTATTTTTTTCTGATTAATGACGTCATCCCTTAAAAAATATAATTCATCTAAAAACCGCGGTAGAAACATTCCTGGACCTTCTGCTTTTTTCATCGCTAGTTCTGCTGCAATTCCATATCCCACAGTTGCTTTGACACTCGCTTCATAGATATTATTATCTGCAACACTAATAAATGCGCCAATAACAGATGTTAATAAACAACCACTTGCTGTTATATTTTGAAGCATTGGATGTCCATTTTTACATAATGTTGTTTGTATTCCATCTGTAATAACATCTACTTCTCCTGTTGCTATAACAATCGTTTCATATTTTCTAGCTACAATTTCAGCTAACTTAGGATCATTTTTTTCTATATTAGAATCTGGACTTGTTGTTTTTTCTAATGCATCACCTAACACAGCAATCTCACTTGCATTACCACAAATAGCTGCTAGTTTAATAGATGATAATATATCATAAATAACATTCGTGCGAAAAGTAGTCGCTCCTATAGCGATGGGATCTAAAATAACTGGCACACCTGCTTTATTAGCTGCCTTACCTGCAAGTAGTAAAGCTTCTGCACGCTCTTCACTCAATGTACCTAAATTTAAGACAACTACTTTTGCATTATTTGCTATTTCTTCTGCTTCTTTTGGCGTATTAGATACAGACACAGAAGCACCTAGTGCAATTATGCCATTTGTTGAAAAATTGGATGCTACTTCATTCATAATGTTATAAATTAAAGGCTTATTTTCTCTAATTTTTTTTATATAGTTCATAATTATAATCTCCTTTCAAAACTTTTAATAGCCCACTTCTATTGATGCATTTACAATATACATTAAGTCATTTTTATCATGTTGATCTTCTAAAAATATCCCACTTGTTGTTGCCATACCACCTGTCATTACTTCAACTGTTACATCACCGTAGGGAATCAACTTCTTAATTTTATTATGGTCAAGTTCATTTAGATCTAAAGGTAAAGCAAGCTTGATATTTACTTTCATCTTATTGATATCACCCTCAGGTAAAAAACCTCTTATTCCTGGCATAGAATTATAGTGAATAGCGTCTTTTACAGCACGTGATGCTGCTTCATTTACATCTTGTCCATGGACATCAACACCTGTTCCTGTTTGTATAAAAATAATTTTTTTCATTTTTATTCTCCTTTTATATATTTATTATTTTCTGACTTTTATCGTTTCTTCTAATTGTGGTAGCTTAGAAATAATTAACCAGCCCAATAATGAACCGACAAGACTACTAATTAAAAACGATGGCATAAAATAAAAAGCACCTGCTGAAGACCCCATTAATATTCGGGAAAAAGGTACGGAAAATAATGAAGATACAATACCTGTTCCAAAAACTTCTCCAATAATTGCCCATCTATATTTACCAAATTTTTTATATAGTAAACCTGAAAAAAATGCACCTATCATTCCACCAGGAAAAGCTAATATTGAACTTGTCCCTGTTAGTACACGAAGCAGTCCAATCATAAAAGCAACACCAACCGCTCGGCTTGTCCCCAATATAATTACAGCAATAACATTCACAGTGTGTTGCACAGGATACATCATTAATAATCGAGCTGGAAACCATATTGATCCTACTACGCCTACAGCAATCAGAATTGCCATAAGAGTTATCACTCTTGTTCGCATATTTACTTATCTCCTTATAATAAAAATAAAACAGACTGCTATCCAAAAGGACATGCAGTCTGTTTATAAGCTGAATTTAAATTGACTACACTTCCTCACGCTAGTATTATCTAGATCGAGTATCAAGGGTCAAAACTGTAACATGTTTTTCTCAGCCAATTAATAGCTCCCCTAGTGGTTGTTAAATTATTTTATTTTCTATTTTTAGCCTATCATATAAAAATATATTGTAAAGTCAGTTTTTATATTTTAAAATAATTAAACTCCTTTAAAACTTATATTTTTTGATTTTTTCATTTATTAAAATCTAATGAGATTGATATTACTGATGCTTTCAATACAGACTAGTAATTAAAAATTTCCTTCTCATATACTTTTCTTTCGCGTATATTAGAAGTCTAAACTTATTCAAGAAAGAGGTTTATAAATAGTGACAAACAAATCAAATCAGCAAAAAAAATACCTATTAAAAAATAATTTAATTTTAACATATGCAATCTTACTGTTTTGTGTCATTGCTTGGGGAAGTAATTTTGTTATTGGAAAAATACTTATTGATTACTTTAATCCTTATACAATTACACTTGTTCGTTTAATCGCAATAAATTTATTTTTGTGGTTATTTTTATATCGCTATTTTAATGCAAAAGATATCCCGGTGAAAATTTGGATGGGGCTAGCCATCTCTGGCCTTATCGGAATTACTTTAAATCAATATACTTTCTTTTTAGGTCTCGTGACAGCTAGTCCAGTTACATCTGCTCTTATTTTAGCTTTAGCGCCTATTACAACCTCTATTTTAACTTTTATTGTTTTTAAAGAAAAAAGACTTTGGAAATTTTGGATAGGTGGAATAATTGCTTTAGTTGGTGTCTTAATTAGCGTTCTTGATGGTGGATCGATTAGCATTGGGCGTGGAGAAATTGCCATTATAATTACAATGGTCACATTCGCTATTTTTATTGTGCTCATTCAATGG